>CAYQZN010000125.1:0-7815 GCA_964421805.1 uncultured Woeseiaceae bacterium | reverse complement strand
TCGGAGATCGGCGGCCTGCTCACCTTCGGCATCCCGCCGTTCAAGCTGGAGAAAGAAGTCGTGCGCAAGCGCCGGGAGATCCTGGAAGGCATGGGCGTCGAGTTCGTGCTGGAGACCCGCATCGGCGAGGACCTGCCCTTCGAGAAGCTGGTAGCCGACTATGACGCCGTATTCCTCGGCATGGGCGCCTACACCTACGTGCGCGGCGGCTTCCCCGGCGAGGACCTGCCCGGCGTCTACGAGGCGCTGCCGTACCTGGTGTCCAACGTGTACCGGGAGCTCGGCATGGGCCGGCGCTCGGAACCGCGCATCAATATGGCGGGCAAGCGCGTGGTGGTGCTCGGCGGCGGCGACACCGGCATGGACTGCAACCGGACCGCCATCCGCCAGGGCGCGGCCAGCGTCACCTGCGCCTACCGCCGCGACGAGGAGAACATGCCGGGCTCGCGCCGCGAGGTCGTGAACAGCCGCGAGGAAGGCGTGACCTTCCTGTTCAACCAGCAGCCCATCGAGATCGTGGGCGGCGACCAGGTCAGCGGCGTGAAGCTGATCGAGACCCGGCTCGGCGAGCCGGGACCGGGCGGACGCCGCCGCCCCGAGCCGGTGCCCGGCACGGAGCACATCCTGCCGGCGGACGCCGTGATCATCGCGTTCGGCTTCCGGCCGTCGCCGGCGGACTGGTTCGACGAGTTCGAGATCCGCACCCGCCCGAACGGCCGCGTGTGGCTGAACGGCAGCCGCTATCCGTTCCAGACCTCCAACCCGAAGGTCTTCGCCGGCGGCGACATGGTGCGCGGCTCGGACCTGGTGGTCACCGCGGTATTCGAGGGCCGGGAGGCGGCCAAAGGCATCGTCGACTACCTGTCGTCCGTGTCGTCCGCCTGAGCCGCCAGCGGTATCTCCACCGAGAAGACGACGCCGCTGCCGTCCGCCAGGTTGGCGGCGGTGATACTCCCGCCGTGGGACTCGGCGATAAGCCGCGCGATGTACAGGCCGAGGCCCAGGTGGCTCGCCGTCCGGTCGGGCCGCACCGACACCAGCGAATCGAAGATGCTCTCGCGCATGTGCGCGGGCAGCGGCGGCCCCGGGTTGGCCACGGCCAGCGTGACGCTGCCGCCGGCCGTGGCCACGCGGATGCCGATCTCCGCGCCGGGCTCGCTGAACTCCACGGCGTTGGCGACCAGCTTGTCCAGCATCTGCACCAGGAGTTCCGGTACCCCGGCCACCGGCGCGGCGTCGGCGTCCCGGCTCAGCCGGAACCCGCGCTCCGGGTAGGCCAGCGCGTAGCCTTCCGCGGCGGAGGCGGCCACCTGCGCGAGGTCGAAGTGCTCCGTCTCCGCGGCGGTTACCGCCTGCTCGGTGCGGCTGGCCTCGCTCATGGCGTTGAGGATGGCCTGCAGGCGGCGTGACCCTTCCCGCGCACGCACGGCATAGTCCTCCTGCTCCGGCGCGAGTCCAACTCCCTCCAGGTTGTCCAGCGACGAGGTCACCACCGCCAGCGGCGTGCGCAGCTCGTGGGAGAGCCGGGCACCCAGCGTGCGCAGGTACTCGTTGGTCTCCTGCACCCGGGCGAGCAGCCGGGTGAAGCTGCGGGAAAGGTCGCCCAGCTCGTCGCCCGCGGCGGCGCTCGGCAGGCCGGCGCGGATCTGCCCGCTCGCGCCCATGGCCCGATCGGCGGCGCGGCTGAGCCGGGTGATGCGCACCGACAGCCAGGTGGCATAGCCGAGCAGGGCCGCGGCCACCGCCAGCGTGGCGATCAGGGTCAGCGAGGTCAGCCGGGCCAGCGCCCGGTTGGTGAGGGTGAGGATGGCCGCGCTGGACTCCTTCATCACCACCGCGCCGATCACCCGGCCCTCGTGGCGCACCGGCGTCGCCGCGCTCACCACCGCCTGGCCGCTGGCCCGCGCCCGGCGCCACACGCTCTCGGGCGTACCGTCCAGCGCGGCCATTACCCACGGCAGGGCGACCCGGCCGGTGGCAGGCTCGGGCGGCAGCGGCGGCACCGTCTCCCCCAGCAGGCGGCGGTACAGCCGGGTGGCGGCCGTGGGTTCCTGCGCACGCCGGTCGGCGGCCAGCCCGCCGGCCTCTGCGAGGCGCCAGCCGGCGGCGTCGGCTACGGCCAGCTCCAGGCCCGGCCGCGCGTAGTTGCGCAGGAGCCCGGCGAGCGCGGGGGACGGCGCGGCGAGCCGCCCGGGCCGTCCCGGCTCGTGGGTCGCCGCGAGCAGGCGTGAGCCGTCCGCGTCCAGCACCCGCACGCCCAGCCGGTCTGCCGTCAGTTCCCGGGGCAGGCGCACCTCCAGGTTGAAGCCGTCGGTCGTCGGCGCCCACCAGCCCTGCAGGCGCGGCTCGGTCTGCTCACCGCCGCCGCGGATCTGTCGCGTCGCGGCCAGCGCGCCGGGCGCCACCGGCGAGAAACGCCAGACCGGTGCGTCGGGCGCGAGAGTGAGTTCGATGCGCTTGCCGGCGGCGTCGCCGGCGGCGGTCACGTCCAGGAAGACGTACAGATGCCGGGCGTTTCCGCCCACCAGCAGGCGCGCTGCACCGCCAACGGCGACCGCTTGCGCCCCGCCCGGCGTCACCCAGTCGTCGGCGAATCCGTCCAGCACCGGCGTGCCCTCGACCGGGTGGGCGTAGAGCGTGAGCGCGCCGGGCACCTCGGACGACTCCGGGAACAGCGCGGGCCGTTCCGCCAGCAGGGCGGCCAGGCTCTGGCCCGTGTCCAGCAGCAGCGTCTGCTGGCCCTGCCGCAGAGCCTCCTCCGTCTCGCGCAGATACTGGCAGCCGGCCCAGGGCAGGGTCAGCGTGATGAGCCCTATGAGAGCGAGCTGCGATCGGAGGCCCACGGCGGTTTCCTGGCCGGTCCCGGGACTGCCCGGCCGTCAGTCCGCGAGCCAGCGGTAGCCCACGCCGTAGACCGTGTCGATGGCGCCGAACTCCGGGTCCAGCGCCTGGAACTTCCGCCGGAGGCGTTTGATGTGGGACGTGATCGTGTTGTCGTCGAGCACGACGCTCGCCGCGTCCATGAGCTGCTGGCGGTTGCGCACGTGGCCGGGATAGCGGGCCAGCGCATGCACCAGCCAGAACTCGGTCAGCGTCAGCGGCACGGACCGGCCCCGCCAGCGCACCGCCAGCCGGTCGACGTCGATCTCCAGCTCGCCGCGGCGGATGACCGTCTCGTCGCCGCCGCCGCTCACCGCCTCCAGGCGGCGGAACAGCGCGGCCACCCGCGCCAGCAGGTGGGGCAGGCTGATGTCCTTGGTGAGATAGTCGTCGGCGCCGAGGCGCAGGCCCGATATGGCATCCAGCTCGCTGTCCCGCGCGGTGAGGAACAGGATGGGGACTGCGGCAGACATGCCCCGCAGCTCCCGGCACAGCTCGAAGCCGCCCTCGACGTCGTCCGCCAGGTTCACGTCGATGATCACCAGGTCCGGCAGGCGTGCGTGGAAGGACTCCAGCGCCGAATGCCGGTCGCCCCAGCCCTCCACTTCGTAGCCCTCCCGGCGGAACGCGGCCGCGTAGTTCTCGCGGATGGCGGGCTCGTCCTCGACGATGGCGATGCGTCTCTTCACCGGCGGCTCCGTGGGCTGGCGACGGGGCCGCGACCGGCCTCGTGGCGGCCGTCGCGACAGGGGGAACGCCACAATTTGCCACATTCCGTCCGCGATGTGCCATGGAGCCGGCCGCGGCCTGCCCCGTTGCCCTGCTGCAATCGATGCCATGTGAAGTGGACACGGGAAGCGAACCTGAGATGCAGACGACGCATCCGGAGGAGGCAGGGCGATGAGACACGCGGGCAGAGACAGGGCGACGATGCAGGGCACGCGGGCGACGGAGCCGGCGCCAGCGCCGGCCATTGCCATGGCACTGGCGGGAATGCTGGCAAGGGCGGTGGCGACGGCGTTGGCACTCGCTTTTCTTTTCCTTGTCGCCGGAGTGGCCGCCGCGTCGCCCCTCGAGTGGCGCGGCGACGGCCGCGCGAGTGCCGCGCCTCATCTGTCCTCGGCGGTGCAGCTCGAGGTGAGCGGGATGGTGGCACGTGTCCGGCTCACCCAGCGCTTCCGCAACGACCGGGACGGCTGGGTGGAGGGCGTCTACACCTTCCCGCTGCCCGCCGGCGCCGCCGTCGACGCACTCACCATGCGCTACGGCAGCACCGTGATCGAGGGCGAGATCCGCGCCAGGGCCGAGGCCGAGCGTGTGTATCGCGAGGCAAGGGAGGCCGGCCGCCGCACCGTGCTGGTGGACCGCCAGCGCCCGAACCTTTTCACCACCCGGCTGGCCAACGTGGGCCCCGGCGAGACCGTGGAGATCGAGATCGCCTGGCAGCAGACGGTGGACTACGACGACGGCGAGTACGGCCTGCATCTGCCGCTGACCCTGACGCCGCGCTACATCCCCGGACGTGCCCTCGAGCGTGACGACGAAGGCCGCGACGCCGGCACGGATCAGGTGCCCGATGCCGGAGCGATCACGCCGCCGATGAGCACTCACTCCGACGGCCACCGCCTCACTCTGGAGGGGGTCATCGACGCGGGCGTGGAACTGGCCGCCGTCACCGGCCGCTACCATCCACTGCGCAAGGCCCGGGAAGGCCGGGCCTGGCGTATCGGTTTCGACGGCCGCGACGTGCCCATGGACCGGGACCTGGAGATCGCCTGGCGGCCGCTGCCCGGCGCCATGCCTGCCGCCACGCTCTTCCGCGGCACCGGCGAAGCCGGCGCGCGGACCTGGCTGCTGTTTTTCCAGCCGCCCCACGGCGAGGAGCCCCGCGGCGCTCCGTCCCCTGCCCGGGAGCTGGTCTTCGTCATCGACACCTCGGGTTCCATGCACGGTGCCTCCCTGGAACAGGCGAAGGCGGCCCTGTCGATGGCGCTGTCGCGGCTGCGGCCGGAGGACCGGTTCAACGTCATCGAATTCAACAGCCGCACGCGGGCCTTCTTCCCGGCGTCGGTGCCCGGCGAGCGACTGTGGCGGGAGGAGGCGCTGGACCTGGTGGCCGGCCTGGGGGCCGAGGGCGGCACCGAAATGGAGCCGGCGCTCGCCGCCGCGCTGCGGCCGGGCAGCTCGGGACGGCTGCGCCAGATCGTCTTCATCACGGACGGCAGTGTCGGTAACGAGTCGGCGCTGCTGGAGCTGATCCGCGCCCGGCTGGGCGAGTCGCGCCTGTTCACGGTGGCCATTGGTGCTGCGCCGAACCGGTGGTTCATGCGCAAGGCCGCCGAGGCGGGCCGGGGCTCGGCGCTGGTGATCGGCGATGCCGGCGAGGTGAGCGGGCGGATGCAGCGGCTGTTCCGGCGCCTCGAGCGCCCGGCCCTCACCGACATCACCGTGGACTGGCCCGCCGGGGCGGCCGCCGAGGTCTACCCCGCCCCGGTGCCCGACCTCTACCACGGCGAGCCGCTGATGGTGAGCGCACGTTTCGAGCGGCCGCCGGCGCCGGGCGCCATGGTGACGGTGAGCGGCCGGCAGGGCGACGGCTACTGGATGCGCCAGCTGGTGTTCGACGAGGCGCGGGCCTATCCGGGTGTCGGCAAGCTCTGGGCGCGAGCGCGCATCGAGTCGCTGGAAGATGCCCGCCGCGCCGGCGCGCCGGAAGACCGCATTCGTGCCGAGATCGTCAGGACCGCGCTCGATCATCACCTGGTCAGCGGCTACACCAGCCTGGTGGCCGTCGACCGCAGCCCGGCGCGCCCGCTCGGCGCGGGGCTGACCGAGGGACGGGTCCCTTCCCTGCTGCCCCGGGGCCAGACGGCGGCCGTGTACAACCTGCCGGCCACCGGCACCCCGGCTCCGCTGCGCCGTGCGGTCGGCTTCGTCTGCCTGGTCCTCGGCCTGGGCCTGCTCGTCGGGCTGCGGGTGCAGGACGTCAGGCGCTGCCGTGCGGCCTGAGCGCCTCGCCGTGGCCGCGGTGCTCGCCATCGGACTCTGGCAGCTGGGCGCGGCCGCCTGGCTGCCGCTGAAGGCATGGGCGGCCCAGAGCCTGCTGCGCGAGGCCTGGGAAGAAACCCGGGGCGGCGCGCAGGCGGTGCGCCCCTGGCCCTGGGCCGATACCTGGCCGGTCGCCCGGCTGGCCGCGATCGGCGGCATGGTTGATCTCGTCGTCCTGTCCGGCGGCAGCGGCCGCACGCTGGCCTTCGGCCCCGGCCACCTGCAGGCCAGCGCGGCGCCCGGCGCGGCCGGCAACACCGTGCTGGTGGGGCACCGCGACACCCACTTCCGCTTCCTCGCCGAGCTGGAGGCGGGTGACGAGCTGGAGCTGGAGATCGCCGACGGCCGCCGGCTCCGCTACCGGGTGACCGGCAGCGAGGTGCTGGACGCACGCACCGACGGCATCGGTCTCGACGACCCGGACGATCGGCTGACGCTGGTGACCTGCTATCCCTTCGACGCGGTACGCCCGGGCGGCCCGCTGCGCTACCTGGTCACGGCAGAGCGGACGGCTGGCGACCCAGCCACACCCGCAGCAGCCCCGCGGCGCTGATGGCATCCGTGATCTCGCCGGCCATCACCATGCGCACGGCGTCGGCGAGCGGCAGCCGGCGGATCGCGAGCTTCTCGGTCTCGCCGAAGGCGGGCTCCCCTGCCGAGAGCTCTTCGGCGAGGAACACGAAGCCCGACTCGTCGGTGATGGAGTTGCTGGTGTGCAGCCGCATCACCTCCTGCCAGCGGTCGGCGGTCAGGCCCGTCTCCTCCTGCAGCTCGCGCTTTGCCGCCTGCAGCGGGTCCTCGCCGCCGCACCCGCCCATGGGGATCTCCCAGGACCACTCAGCGAGCGTGTAGCGCTGCTGGCCCACCAGCCAGGTATCGCCCTCGATGGAGAGGGGCACGATGCCGATGGCCCGGTTCTTGAAATGAACGTGGCCGTAGCGGTTGTGTCCGCCGTTCGGGTTGACGACGTCGTCCTCGAACACCGTGATCCAGTCGTTCTCGTAAACCGTCCGCGAGTTGAGTCGTTTCCAGGTCAAGACGATCCCTCCTTTTCGAGCAGCGCCTGCAGCCGGGCCATGTCGCCGTCGATGCGCCGGCGCAGGGGACCCTTCACGAAGGGCGCCAGCAGCCGCGGCCAGAGTCCCTGGAACCGAAACCGGCAGTCCACCGTCCAGACGGTCTCGCCCGGCGCGGGACTCGCGAACCAGTGGCGGATGCGGCTGACGGCCTGTCCGCCCCGGTAGGTGAACTCCAGCAATTCGCTGCCCCGCGCATCCGTGACGGTCTCCTCCAGCCGCACCTCCCGGCCGTTCTCGTCGTAGACCAGCTCGCAGACGCTGCCCGGCTCGCCGCGGCGCCCGTGCAGCGTGCGCACGTCCTTCAGCGTCGGCTGCCAGGCGGACAGGCGTCCGGGATCGGCGACCGCGGCCCGGACGGCTGGGATGTCACGGCGGATACGGCGGCTCAGTTCGATGTTCACGGGGTTCTCTGGAAGCGGGAGGCGGGAGGATAACAGCCGCCGCCCGGCGCTGTCCGCGCCACGGCAATCGCTCACTGCCATGCGTTACAGTAGCCGCCCCCGCGCGTTTGGCGATCATCTCATGCGGCAGCAGACAGCGAAGCTCACCGAAGGTCCGGTCAGCCGCCACCTGACGGCAATGACGCTGCCGATGATGATCGGCATCTCGGCCACCATGGGCGTCTATCTCGTGGACACCTGGTTCGTTGGCCAGCTCGGGCCGGAACCGTTGGCCGCCATTGCTTTCACGTTCCCGGTGGTCTTCACGCTGTCCTCGGTGGCCATCGGTCTCGGTGCCGGCACCTCGTCCGTGCTGGCCCGGGCCATCGGGGCCCACGACCCGGAGCAGGCCCGGCGCATCGCCACGG
>CAYQZN010000124.1:0-7817 GCA_964421805.1 uncultured Woeseiaceae bacterium | reverse complement strand
GCACCAGGCTGTCGTTCTGCACCACCCGCTCGACGGCGGCCAGGCGCCGGTCGAGTTCATTGAGCTTGAGCAGCACCGGATCCTCTTCCGGCGGTACCGTGGCGCAGGCCGATACAAGAAGGGTGAGCGCGACCGCGGCGCTGGCTCTGTGTAGTCGTTTCATTGGCATTCTTTCACTCGAAACTGGGCCCCGATCTTCGCTGTCAGTCCTGATAGACGATCTCGACGCGCCGGTTCTGCGCGTAGGCCGACTCGGTACTGCCCGATTCAGCGGGGCGCTCCTCGCCGTAGCTCACCGTGGTGATCTGCCCCGCAGAGGCACCCTGGATCAGAAGGATGCGGCGCACGGCCTGCGCCCGGCGCTCGCCGAGACCGATGTTGTATTCGCGGGATCCGCGCTCGTCGGCGTGCCCTTCCAGGCGGACCTCGAGACGCGGGTTGGCGGACAGGTTACGCGCGTGGGCGGCCAGCAGGTCGGTGAACCGGGGCTGCACTTCGCTGCGATCGAATTCGAAGTAAACGACCAGGTCGTCCAGATAAGCGCGGGTTTCGTCGTCCAGCCGGTCGTCCGGGATGGCGCTGCCGGCACGCCCGCCGGCAGTCCCGGTACCGGAGCTGCTGGCGCTGGAGGCCGTGCCCGGCGGCACGTCGTCCACCGTGTCGGTGGCGGGAAGCGTGTTGGAGCGGCCGCCGCAGGCGCTGACGGCGAGCGCGAGTACGGTCACGGCCAGGATTCGGTTCATCTTCATCTCGGTTCCTCGGTTTGGGACGCGGCTCCGGTCAATCTGGATTGGGCGGGGCCGCCAGCACATAAAAATCAATAGATTACAGGCATTAATCAGATTTTACCTAATAATTTCGACGGAACGGCGACCAGACCGGTTCGCGCACGTCGCCGCCGGTGGAGGCGAGCCGCTGCTTCACCGTGCCGTCCACGGAGACCGTGGCCAGCACGCCACGGTCGCCCTGCCGCGTGGCATAGATCAGCGTGGCTCCGTTGGGCGCGAAATCCGGCGACTCGTCCAGCCTGCCATCGGACAACACCTGGAACAGATCGTTCTCCAGGTCGAATACCGCAATGCGGTAGTTGCCCCGGTCGTCGTGGACGACGGCGAGCTTGCTGCCGTCCGGCGATATCCTCGGGCGCGCATTATAGCGGCCCTCGAAGGTCACGCGACTGGCATTGCCGCCGTCGACGTCGACCCGGTAGATCTGCGGCCCGCCGCTGCGGTCCGAGGTGAAATAGATGGATTTGCCGTCCGGCGCCCAGGCGGCCTCGGTGTCGATGGCCGGGTTGGTGGTCAGCCGCCGCTTCTCGCCGCTGGCCACCGTCAAGACCCAGATATCCGGGTTGCCGTCGGCACCCGAGAGCGTCAGCGCGATGCGCCGGCCGTCCGGCGACCAGGTCGGCGCGCCGTTGATGCCCTGCTCCTGGGACAGCCGCTGGCGGTTGCCGGTCCTCAGGGTCTGCACCCACACGGCCGAACGGTTGCCCTCGAAGGAGACGTAGGCGATGCGGCGCCCGTCCGGCGACCAGCTGGGCGACATGAGCGGCTGCGCCGACTCGACGATGGTGTACTGGTTGGCGCCGTCCGCATCCGAGACGATCAGACGATAGGTCCGCTCGGTGGCATCCTCGCCCTCGGCGGTGATGTAGGCGATGCGGGTGGAGAACACCCCGGGTATGCCGGTGATCTCTTCGTAGACCATATCCGCCGCCCGGTGCGCGGCAAGCCGCAGGCCCCGTTTCGAGGCCGGCATGCGGTAACCCACGAGCTGCTCGCCGCGCAGGATGTCGAACAGCTGGAACTCGATGGTGTAGTCGTCCTCGGCCTCGCGGACCAGGCGCCCGACCACGATCAGGTCGGTGCCCACCATGCGCCAGTCGTCGAAATCGATCTCGACGCCGCGGGTGGGCCGCGCCAGCATGTCGCGCCGCTCCAGCGGCTCGAAGCGACCGCTGCGGGCCAGATCCGCGCCGATCACGGCCGCGACGTCCAGCGGCGCCTCGCCGGGGCCGTCCCAGCCGAAGGGCACCACCGCCACGGGCACGGCCTGGCCGGCGCCCTGGGTGATCTCGATGGTCAGTTCGGCCCGGGCCAGTCCGGCACAGGCCATCAGCGCGATCAGAATCAGCGCTCGTTTCATTTTGTGTGCTCCAAGCGAAGGGCGTCCGCCTCCGGGCGGGCGCCGTCGCCACTATTGTTCAGGTCTGAACGTGAATCGCAAGTTGCGCTCGAACAGGCTGCGGTCGGGCGGCGGCGGCAGCGGCGAGGACTTCATGACTGCCGCCTCGATGGAACGGCGCACCGTCGCGTCCGCATTGCACTCGCCGAAGCGCACGTTGACGATGTCGCGACTCGGCAGCTGGGTCACCAGCACCTCGCACTCGATGCCCGAGCCCGCCGTCGCCGGCTTGACCCAGTTACGCTCCACCGTCTGCCGGATCACGGCGATGTACTGGTCCAGCAGCCCGGACTCCACCGCGCTGCGGCGTTCCTCCTCCGCCTGCATCAGGCGCTGCAGCTCGGCCTCGCGCTCCGCCTGCCGGCGCGCCTCCTCCGCTTCGCGCCGCTTGCGCTCCTCCTCCTGGCGCCGGCGCTCGGCCTCCTCCTTCTGGCGCTGGATCTCGGCGAGCCTGGCCTCCTCGGCCTCGCGCTCGAGCCGGATCCGCTCCAGGCGCTCCCGCTCCTCCCGGGCCGCTTGCTCCTCGGCAGCCTTGCGGGCGGCCTCCTCGGCCAGTCTCTCCTGCTGCAGCTGACGCTGTCGTTCGGCCTCGGCCGCCTGTTGCTCCGCCTGCTCGCGTTCCCGACGAGCCTCCTCCAGCCGCTCCTGCTCCTGCTCGCGCTCGCGCCGCGCCGCCTCGGCCTGCTCGCGCAGCCGCTGCTGTTCGGCCTCGCGGTCGCGGCGCTCCCGTTCCTCGGCCTCCTCCAGCTCGCGCATCTGCTCACGGATGGCCGCCTCGTCCACCACCGTGGCCTTCAGCGCCACCTGCTGGGGCGGATTGTGCGGCCGGTGAAAATCGACGCCCACGAGCAACGCTGCCAGCACGGCTGCGTGCAGCAGTAACGATACCGCCAGCGGAATCAGGTTCTCGCGCAAAATCCGGCCTGCCTCTCCTCAGTCGACGGGACTCTCGTCCAGCGGATCCGTGATGAAGCCGACCTTCTCGGCGCCGCCCTGCTGCAGCAGCACCATCGCATTCACCACCCGTCCGTAGGCCACGGCCTGGTCGGCCTTGACCAGCACCGGTGTCTCCGGCCGCCGCCGCAACACGGCCGCGGTGCGGGCAATCACGGTGCGTGCATCCACGGGCGCGTCCTCGTCGTCGCCCGCGTTCAGATACAGGTTGCCCTCACGATCGACCGATAGCACCAGCGGGAGTTCATCCTGGGTGAGTTCCGGGTCCAGCGGTTCCGCGGCGGCCTTCGGCAGGTCCACCTCGATGCCCTGGGTCAGCAGCGGCGCCGTCACCATGAAGATGATCAGCAGCACCAGCATGACGTCGATGTAGGGCACCACGTTGATCTCGCCCATCAGGCGCCGGTTCTTCGCCATGGCTACTGCCCTCCCGTAGCCGCCCGATGCGCGTGGCGCTCCAGGATGGTCAGGAACTCCTCGACGAAGGTCTCGTAGCGGCTCTCCAGCCGGCCCACCTGGTCGGCGTAGCGGTTGTAGAAGATCACCGCGGGGATGGCGGCGAACAGGCCCATGGCCGTGGCGACCAGCGCCTCGGCGATGCCGGGCGCCACCGCCGTCAGCGTGGCGGTCTGGGTGCCGGCACCCAGCGCGCTGAATGAGTTCATGATGCCCCACACCGTGCCGAACAGGCCGACGTACGGGCTGGTCGAGCCGATGGTGGCGAGGTTCGCCAGGCCCTGCTCCAGGCGCTCCACCTCCCGGGTCTGGGTGACGCGCATGCTCCGCCGCGCCCCTTCCACCAGCTTGTCCGGCGCGATGCCCTCCTGGCCGCGCAGCCGCCGGAACTCGCGGAAGCCGGCCTCGAAGATGCCGGACATGCCCTGCGGGCTGCCGCTCTGGCGGGTGAGGTCCTGGTACATCGACGACAGGTCGCCGCCGGACCAGAATGTGGCCTCGAACTCGTCGGCGATGCCCACCGCGCTCGAGATGGTGCGGCGCTTCTTGACGATGATGAACCAGGAGAAGACCGACGCCGCGACCAGCAGCGCCATGACCGCCTGGACGACGATGCTCGCCTCGAGGATGAGTTGCAGAAAGGAGAAATCGGTAGTCATCCGGTGGAAACCTCCAGAAGTGTCCGGGGCAGGCGGGCCGGGCGATAGGAATCGGCAGTGATGCAGGCGGCACGCGTCGTGCCGGTGCACAGCAGCTCCCCGTCGGGGCTGCCGCGGCGGATATTCTGCGCCATCTGGAAACTCGCCCGGGCTATCTCTTCGAGCTCGACGCTCACCCAGAGTTCATCGTTGAAGCGGGCCGGCACCAGGAATCGCGCGCCCGTCTCGACCACCACGAAGAGGCGATTCTCCTCGGCGCGCAGACGGTCCTGCTCGATGCCGCGGGCGCGCAGCCACTCGGTGCGGGCCCGCTCCATGTATTTGAAGTAATTAGCAAAATATACCAATCCCTGGGCATCGGTATCCTCGTAGTAGACCCGTACGGGCCAGTGGAACGCGCCGTCGGCGCCTGCCTTTCGGTTATCCATGGGCGCCTCCGGCGGCTAATCGAAGAGGGACAGATCGGGCGGCACCTCGGATTCGGGCGCCGGCAGGCCGAAATGGAGATAGGCGTTGCGGGTGGCCACCCGGCCCCGGGCGGTGCGCATCATGAAGCCCTGCTGGATGAGATAGGGCTCGATCACATCCTCGATGGTGCCCCGTTCCTCGCCGATGGCCGCCGCCAGGCTCTCCACGCCGACGGGGCCGCCGTCGAACTTCTCGATGACGGTCAGGAGCAGCTTGCGGTCCATGGCGTCGAAGCCGTGCGGATCCACTTCCAGCATGTTCATGGCCGCCTGCGCCACGGCCTCGGTGACCACGCCGTCGGAACGCACCTCCGCGTAGTCGCGCACCCGGCGCAGCAGCCGGTTGGCGATGCGGGGCGTGCCGCGGGAACGCGCCGCGATCTGGCGCGCCCCGGGCGGTTCGATGGCCAGATTCAGGATCGCGGCGGAGCGCGTCGCAATCGCCTCCAGGTCGCCGGTGGTATAGAACTCCAGCCGCTGGACGATGCCGAAGCGGTCCCGCAGCGGCGAGGTGAGCAGCCCGGCGCGGGTGGTGGCGCCCACCAGCGTGAACGGCGGCAGGTCGAGCTTGATGGAGCGCGCGGCCGGGCCCTCGCCGATCATGATGTCCAGCTGGAAGTCCTCCATCGCCGGGTACAGCACCTCCTCCACCACCGGGCTCAGGCGGTGGATCTCGTCGACGAACAGAACGTCGCGCTCCTCCAGGTTGGTGAGGATGGCGGCCAGGTCGCCGGGGCGCTCCAGCACGGGGCCCGCGGTCTGGCGCAGGTTCACGCCCATCTCGTTGGCGATGATGTGGGCCAGCGTGGTCTTGCCGAGGCCGGGCGGGCCGAAGATCAGCACGTGATCGAGTGCCTCGCCGCGCTTGCGGGCGGCCTCGATGAAGATCTCCATCTGCTCCTTGACGGCGGACTGCCCCACGTAGTCCACGAGGCGCTTCGGCCGGATCGCCCGGTCGAATACGGCGTCCTCGCCGCTCGCCGCGGCGGCAATGAACCGGTCCCGTTCGGTATCGCTATTCCCGCTCATCCCCTCACCGTGCCGCCTGCCGCAACGCCTGGCGGATGATCTCCTCGGCGCTCAGGTCTTCCGTGTCCACCTGGCGCAGCAGCTTCGCCACCTCCGCGGCACGGTAGCCCAGGGCCATCAGTGCCGTCGAGGCCTCGCCGCGCGCGTCTTCCGGCGGCGCCGTGCCCGCCGGCGCCCCCGCCACGCCGGATGGGCCGACCGCGGCCACCCGGTCGCGCATCTCGATGATCAGCCGCTCGGCCGTCTTCTTGCCGATGCCCGGCACCTTCACCAGGCTGGCCGTGTCCTCGTACTCCACGCAGCGGCGGAAGCCATCCACGCTGATGCCGGAGAGGATGGCCAGCGCCATCCGCGCGCCCACGCCGCTCACCTTGAGCAGATTGCGGAACAGCGCCCGCTCCTCCTCGGTGGCGAAACCGTACAGCTGCTGGGCGTCGTCGCGCACCAGCAGATGGGTGAGCAGGCGCACCTCGGCGCCGGTCTCCGGCAGCTGGAAGAACGTGGACATCGGCGTCTCCACCTCGTAGCCCACCCCGCCCACGTCGAGCACGATCCACGGCGGCTGCTTCGACTCCAGCCGCCCGCGCAGGGAGCCGATCACCGGCCCGCTCCTGCCACACGGGTCTTCAGACGCCGGCTGTTCGAGTGGCAGATGGCAATCGCCAGCGCATCCGCGGCGTCGGCCTGCAGCTCGCCCTTCAGGCCGAGCAGCATGCCCACCATGCGCGCCACCTGCTCCTTGTCCGCGCCGCCCAGCCCGGTGACCGCCTGCTTCACGGCCCGGGGCGCATATTCGTACAGGCTGACCGTGTGGGCGAAGGTGGCGCAGATCGCGGCCGAACGGGCGTGGCCCAGCTTCAGTGCGCTGTCCGCGTTGCGATGGACGAACACGCGCTCGATGGCCACCTCCTGCGGCTGCCAGGTCTCCAGCACCTCGCCGATGCCGGCATAGATCTGCGCCAGCCGGGAGGGAAAGTCGTCGCCGTTGGTGCGGATGGCCCCGTGCTGCACCCAGGCGATGCGGTCGCCTGTCGTCTCCACCACGCCGTAGCCGGTGAGACGGGAGCCCGGGTCGATGCCCAGGATGCGCACGGGGGCGTTCATGGCCCCCGCCGCGGTGCCGTCCGGTCAGGCCGCCTCTCAAGCCGATTCATAGGCCTCGTCCGGGATTTCCGCGTTGGTGTAGACGTTCTGCACGTCGTCCAGGTCCTCCAGCGCCTCCAGCAGCTTCACCATGCTGACGGCCTCCTTGCCCCCCAGGTCCGCGCTGGTGGAGGCACGCATGGTGGTCTCCGCCTCCTCCGGCGGGAAACCGGCGGCCGCCATCGCATCGCGCACGGACTCGAACTCCGCCGGGTCGGTGAGCACCTCGATGGAGTGGTCCCCGGCCACCACCACGTCCTCCGCGGCGGCATGGATGGCCGCCTCCGTGATGGCGTCCTCGTCGCTGCCGGGCGGGTACAGCAGCTGGCCGCAGTGATTGAACAGGTAGGCCACCGAACCGTCGGCGCCCAGGTTGCCGCCGTACTTGGAGAACGCGTGGCGCACGTCGGCTACGGTGCGGTTCCGGTTGTCGGTGAGACAGTCCACCATCACCGCCGCACCGCCCGGGCCGTAGCCCTCGTAGCGGATCTCCTCGTAGTCGTCGCCCTCGAGATCGCCGGAGCCGCGCTTGATGGCGCGCTCTATGTTGTCCTTCGGCATGCTCTGCGCCTTGGCCTTGTCCACCGCGAGGCGCAGACGGGGATTGGCGTCGATGTCGCCGCCACCCATGCGGGCGGCCACGGTGATCTCCCTGATCAGCCGCGTGAAGAGCTTGCCGCGCTTCTTGTCCTGGGCGCCCTTGCGGTGCTGGATGTTGGCCCATTTGCTGTGACCGGCCATGTCAGTCTCGCTCCTCCCTCGCCAGGCTCAGAAACGGAGCTGGATGCCGACGTGCAGGCCGTTGTCGATGAGCGCGTCGCCGCGCTCGTCGAAGTCGGCCTTGCTGTAGCGCGCGCCGAGGTAGACGTCGGCCTCGCGCAGCACGTTGTAGCTGAGGCGCGCCTCGAACTCCTGGTAGCCG
>CAYQZN010000123.1:4357-7840 GCA_964421805.1 uncultured Woeseiaceae bacterium | reverse complement strand
GCCAGGAGGCGGCGATCTCCAGCGTCGAGCGCTGGATCTCGTCCGGATTCTGGTTCTTCACCAGCGCATGCAGGTCCGCGAGGAAGTAGAAATTGCGCTTCTCCGCCTCGCGGCTGGCGGCCACGCCGGGGCGGATGGCGCCGACGTAGTTGCCGATGTGGGGCGTGCCGGTAGTCGTGATGCCGGTCAGCCAGATTTCACCGCTCATGATCGTTTCTCTGGGTCGGCACCCTGGGCCATCACTGTCAGTAACCGGCCGCCTGGCCGTCCTTGCGGGACTCGGAGGCGCCGTAGTAAACGTCCTCGTCGTGATCCTTCATGATCGCCTGATAGCCGCCGAAGCCGCCGTTGCTGCCGCCGAGCCGGTGACCGCGGCGCAGCAGCTCCCGGTGGACGGCCTGGTCGAAACCGTGCTCGAGATGCACCGTGCCGCCGTCGCTCATCTGCTCGCCGGTGGGCTGGGAGGAGCCGCTGTGGCGCAGCCGCGGCGCATCACCCGCCTCCTGCAGGTTCATGCCGAAGTCCACCATGTTGACGACGATCTGGGTGTGGCCCTGGGGCTGCATGGCACCGCCCATCACGCCGAAGCTCATCAGCGGCTTGCCGTCCCGCATCACGAAAGCCGGGATGATGGTCTGGAAGGGCCGCTTGCCGGGCTCGTAGACGTTCGGGTGGCCCGGCTCCAGGGAGAAAAGCTCACCCCGGTCCTGGAGTACGAAGCCGAGGTCGCCGGGCGTCATGCCCGAACCCATGCCCCGGTAGTTGCTCTGGATCAGCGAGACCATGTTGCCGTCGCTGTCTGCCACGGTGAGATAGATGGTGTCGCCGTTCTCCAGCTGAACGTCGCCGGCGGGCAGCGACTTCGATGCCTGCTCCATGTCGATGAGTTTGCGGCGCTCGGCCGCGTACTCCTTCGAGATCAGCCGCTCCACCGGCACGTCGGCGAAGTCCATGTCCGCGTAGTAGCGGGCCCGGTCCTCGAACGCGAGCTTCTTCGCCTCCGTTAGCACGTGCAGGTAGTCTGCAGAGCCGAAGCCCATGGAGGCGATGTCGTAGGCCTCCAGGATGTTCAGCATCTGCAGCGCGGCGATGCCCTGGCCGTTCGGCGGCAGCTCGACGACCTCCCAGCCCCGATAGGTCGTCGAGACGGGCTCCACCCATTCCGAACGGTGGCCGGCCATGTCCTCGTAGCTCAGGAAGCCGCCGTTCTCCTGCATGTAGTCGGCGATCTTGCGGGCCATCTCTCCGCGGTAGAAGACGTCGCGCCCCTGCGCCGCGATTTTCTCGTAGGTGTCGGCGAGACGCGGGTTGCGGAACATCTCGCCCTTGCGCGGCGCCCGTCCGTCCGGCATGAACGTCTCCGCAAAGCCCGGGAAGTCCTTCAGGTACTCGGCGTTGCGCTGCCAGTAATAGGCGATGAGTTCCGACACCGGGAAGCCCTCGCGGGCGTAGCGGATGGCGGGCGCGAGAATCTCGCTCATCGGCAGACGGCCGTAACGTCCGTGCAGCTCGAACCAGCCGTCCACGGTGCCCGGAACGCTCACGGGCAGCGGGCCCAACGGCGGGATACTGTCCATCCCCTGCTCCTCGAAGTACGCGAGCTTCAGCGAAGCAGGCGAGCGGCCGCTGGCATTCAGACCGGTCAGTTCGCCCTTTTCGGCGTCCCAGACGATGGCGAAGAGATCGCCGCCGATGCCGCAGCCCACCGGCTCCATGAGACCGAGGGCGGCGTTTGCGGCGACGGCCGCATCCACCGCGCTGCCGCCGGCCTTCAGCACATCCAGCGCGATCTGGGTGGCCAGTGGCTGGCTGGTGGCGGCCATGCCATGCGGCGCGATCACCTCCGAACGGGACGCGAACGTCTCTCCCGTGATGCGATCGTAGCCGAGTGCCGGCGCGGTCATGACGAGCAGGACGGACGCTGCGGCGACGAGGCCGCGTGCGACAGGGACAAACATGGAGGGCTCCGGCGATTCATGGGGCCTGTCATGATGCCCCAGATCGGCAATCCTGTTAAGTGAACACCCGGGAAGGCTGCCGGCCGGCAGCGGCGCGTTCGCTATACTGAGCGCAGGCGGATAGATAGCCATACGAGAGTCATACGGAGGAAGCATGGAACCCGAGCGCCCCGACATCGCCGAACTGTACGCCGACCACGTCGCGGAGATGACGCGCCGCCACGACCGCGCGCTGGAGCGCGCCGGTGCCGAGGGCATCGTGATAGCCGCCGGCGAACCCCGCTATGCCTTCCAGGACGATCGCGCCTACCCCTACCTCGTCAATCCGGCCTTCAACGCCTGGTTGCCGCTGACCGACGCGCCCGGATCCTATCTCGTCTACACGCCGGGCAGCCGGCCCCGCCTCGCCTACTGCCAGCCGTCCGATTACTGGCATATGCCGCCGGCCGCCCCGGCCGGCTACTGGACGGGGCATTTCGACATCCTGCCCTTCGAGACGCCCTCCGGCGCGCGCACACTGCTGCCGGACGACCTGTCGCGCTACGTCTTCGTCGGCGAGGTGATCGATCCGGCCCAGACCCTGGGCATCGAGCGGATCAATCCGGAGCGCGTGCTGCAGAGCCTGCACTATCCCCGGGCGACCAAGACCGCCTATGAGCTGGAATGCATGCGGGCGGCGACCCGCCGGGCGGCCGAGGCGCACATTGCCGCGCATGCGGCCTTCGAGAGCGGCGCCTCGGAGTTCGATATCCATCTCGCCTATTGCCGCGCGGCCGGGCAACTGGACCAGGAACTGCCGTACGGGAATATCGTCGCGCTGAACGAGCACGGCGCCGTGCTGCATTACCAGCACCGCGACCGCCGCCCCCCCGACGAGCTCCGCTCCTTCCTGATCGACGCGGGAGCCTCCGTGGCCGGCTATGCCGCCGACATCACCCGCACCTACGCCGCCGACGAGGGCGAGTTCGCCGCGCTCATCCGCGACATGCACGAGCTGCAGCAGGAGATCGTCGCCGGGGTCAGGGCCGGCGTGGACTTCCGCGATCTTCACCTGGAGACCCACCGCCGGCTCGGCGGCGTGCTGCTCGCCCACGAGATCGCCAGCGCCGCCAGCGCCGAGGCGCTGGTGGAGGCGGGCGTGACCCGCGCCTTCATGCCCCACGGCCTCGGTCACCTGCTGGGCCTGCAGGTACACGATGTGGGCGGCTTCATGGCGGACGACGAGGGCGGAGAGATTGCTGCGCCCGCGGAGCACCCCCACCTGCGGCTCACCCGCACGCTGGCCGCCGACCAGGTGCTGACCGTCGAGCCGGGCCTCTACTTCATCGACCTGCTGCTCGACGCATTGCACGAGAGCGCCGCAGGGCGCCTGGTCAACTGGCTGCGAGTGGAGGAGCTGAAGCCTTACGGCGGCATACGTATCGAGGACAACGTCCGCGTACTCGAAGACGGCACGGAGAACTTCACCCGCGAGGCCTTCGCCGCGATGGCGGTGGTCTAGGGGCCGCGCCGGCGAAAAGGTCCC
>CAYQZN010000123.1:0-4257 GCA_964421805.1 uncultured Woeseiaceae bacterium | reverse complement strand
TCAGACCAGGCCGCTCAGACCAGGCCGGCCAGGCTGGCCAGGCCGGGCCTGTCAGCCCCGGTCCGCCAGCGCCGACATGGCGCCGGCCAGCTCGAAGTCCAGTTCCGTGATGCCGCCCGCGTCGTGGGTGGTGAGGTCGACGGTCACCTTGTTGTACACGTTGAACCACTCCGGGTGGTGATCCATTTTCTCGGCAACAATCGCCGCCGCGCTCATGAATCCGAATGCGCGCACGAAATCGTCGAACCGGAACTGGCGGTGCAGCTTGCCCTCGCGCAGTTCCCAGCCGGGGATGTCGAGCAGCTTCGCTTCGATGACGGTGTGGTCGAGTTTGTCAGCCATGATTCTCCTGTCGTCGGTTCTGATGCGCTTTCCGCAGCGCGCGAACGGGAGGCGCGGCCTCAGCCGTCCTCCCGGCCGGCCCTGCGGGCCTTGTAGTACTCCCTCGCCTTCTTCCCCTTGCGGCTCAGCAGCGGCTCCATGGCGCGCCTGAGGCCCGGGAACAGATAGACGAGGTCCGCGGTGACGCCGCTCAGACGCGGCATCTTCTCTTCCACCGCTCCGCCCGAGGCCACACGGAGGATGGCCTCGGCCACCGCCTCCGGCGTGCTCATGGGCTGGGACAGCGACAGGTCGGTCACCTCGTCCAGCTCCTCCATGATGAATCCGGTGTCCACCGGCCCCGGCGAGACCACGCCTACATGGATACCGCTGCCCCTCAGTTCCTCGGCCAGGCCGTGGGAGAAAGAGCGCAGGCCCGCCTTCGTGGCCGCATAGGTCACCGAGCCGGGCACCGGCGTACAGCCCGCCAGCGAGGCCACGTTGACGATGGCACCGCCGCCCGCCTGGCGTATGCGCGGTATGGCCAGCCGGCTGAGCAGGATGGGCGCGCGCAGGTTGACGTCCACCATCGCCGTCAGCTCCTCCGCCGCCTTCTCCTCGACGCTGCCGCGGGCGTGTAATCCGGCGTTGTTGACCAGGCAATGGACGGCTCCGAAAGCGGCCTCGGCGCGTTCGAACAGCGCCCGGCAGGCCGCATCGTCCGCCACGTCCATGGCCACGCTCACGGCCTCGGTGCCCTCAGGCAGGGTGGCTGCGAAAGTCTGCAGGGAGCGCTGATTGCGGGCCACCAGGACGAGGCGTGCCCCGGCTGACGCGAACCGCCGCGCAGCGGCAGCGCCGATTCCGGCGGAGGCGCCGGTAATGATGACCGTCCTGTCCTGGAAAGTAGCGTCCATGGCCACGAGTCTAGTGCATCGAGAGGGCCGCCGACACCCGTGGGAGAGCGCCGGCTGCATCCGTCCGCCGGAGGTACGCGAATACGTCCTGGCGACGATTTTCGCGATGCCGGAGCCGTTCGTCCTGCGCCCCTCCGGTTACAATGGCCTGCTCGCCGCGGCGCCGTTGCCGGCCCCGCGCCTGCGGCGCATTGACGCGCCGGATCCGCCGCTTTTCGACAAGGAAGGTGAATCTTGCCCAAGTGCCCGACACCCTGGATGCTGCTGGCCGCCCTGGCCCTGCTCGCCGGCTGCGAGGCCGACGAGGAGCGCGGCGGCGGCGGCCGTTTCGGCGGCGGGCCCGTGACGGTCATCACCGAAGTGGTCGAGCCCCGGGACCTCGTCGACGAAGTCGACGCCATCGGCACCGTGCTCGCTGACGAGTCCGTGGAGATCACCTCGCGCGTGACCAGCATCGTGACCCGCATCGCCTTCCGGGAAGGACAGCTGGTCGAGGAAGGCGAGCTGCTGGTGGAACTGGAGAACAAGGAAATCCGTGCCGAGCTGGCGGTGGCGGAGGCCTCTCTGAGCGAGAGCCGCAGCCAATACGAGCGGGCGCGCCAGCTGGCGGACACACAGGCCATCTCCGCCTCCAGTCTCGAGGAACTGCTCGCCGCGATGCAGGTGGCGCAGGCCGAGGTGCAGGCGGCGCGGGCGCGCCTGGAGAATACTCTGGTCCGTGCACCGTTCAGCGGCAAGATCGGCCTGCGCCGGGTGAGCCCGGGCGGCCTGGTGAATCCGGGCACGGTCATCACCACCCTGGACGACCTCGATCCGGTGAAGCTCGAGTTCTCGGTGCCGGAGGCCTTCCTCGGCGTGCTGCGAGAAGACCTGACCGTCGCCGCCCGCAGCCCCGCGCTGCAGGGGCGGCAGTTCCGCGGCCGCATCGACAGCGTCGACACGCGCCTGGATCCGGTCTCCCGGTCGATCCTGGTACGTGCGATCCTGGAGAATGAGGAAGACCTGCTGAAGCCGGGCATGTTCCTGACCGTGGCGCTGCAGATGCGGCGCAGCGACGTCCTGATGGCGCCCGAGCAGGCGATCGTTCCGGAGCGAGGCCAGCACTTCGTCTATGTCGTGGCGCCGCAGGACAGGGCCGCCAGGCGGCAGGTGGAGCTGGGGCAGCGGATACCGGGCGCCGTGGAGATCGTCTCCGGCCTCGCCGCCGGCGAGCGGGTGATCACAGAGGGCACCCAGAAGGTGCGCGAAGGCTCCGAGGTGGTCTATGGCAGCGTAGGGATGTCGCGGCCGTGATCCTGTCGGAGATCTCCGTCCGGCGGCCCGTCTTCGCCACGGTGATGTCGCTGATCCTGGTCATCGTCGGCCTGATGGCGCTGGTCAATCTGCCGATCCGGGAGTACCCGGACATCGAACGGCCGGTGGTCAGCGTGGACGGCAGCTATCGGGGGGCGTCCGCGGAGATCGTCGAGCGCAAGATCACCCAGCTGGTCGAGGACGCCGTCGCCGGCATCGAGGGCATCGAGAAGCTCACCTCCACCAGCTACGACGGCCGCTTCGACGTCAGCATCGAGTTCTCCGCGGACCGGAACCTGGATGCCGCTGCCAACGACGTGCGCGAGCGCGTGGCGCGGGTGGTAGAGGACCTGCCCGAGGAGGCGGATCCGCCCGAGATCACCAAGGCGCGCGGCGGCACCGGCGCGACCATGTACATCGATCTGTCGAGCACCGCGCGCTCGCCCATGGAGCTGACGGACTTCGCCGAGCGCTATCTGGTCGACCAGTTCTCCATCGTCAGCGGCGTGGCCAACGTGCGGGTCTTCGGCGGACGCCGGCTGGCGATGCGCCTCTGGGTCAAGCCGGAGGCGCTCGCCGCGCGCGGCCTGACGGTGACGGAGATCGAGGATGCGCTGCGGCGGGAGAACGTGGAGCTGCCCGCCGGCCGCCTGGAGTCCAGCCAGCGGGAGTTCACGCTGCGCACGTCGACCGGCCTCTCGAGCGTGGAGGACTTCCGCCGGCTCGTGGTGGGCCGGGGCGACGACGGCTATCTCATCCGGCTGGAGGAGGTGGCCGACGTCGAGCTGGCGCCGGAGGACAACCGGAACATCTCGCGCTCCAACGGCATCGCCGGCGTGAGCATGGGCATCATCCCCCAGTCGAAGGCCAACATCCTGATGCTGAACACCGGCGTACGCGAGCAGATCGAGCGCGTGCAGCCGACCCTGCCGGACGACATCAACCTGTCGGTGAATCTCGACTTCTCTGTCTTCATCAGCGAGTCGATCAAGGAGGTGGTGAAAGCGCTCGGCCTCGCGCTGCTGCTGGTGTTGATCGTGATCTACGGCTTCATCGGCTCGCTGCGGGCCACCCTGATCCCCGCGCTGACCATCCCCGTCTCCATCATCGCCGCGTTCACCGTGATGGCGGCGATGGGCTTTTCCATCAACGTGCTGACACTGCTCGGGCTGGTGCTGGCCATCGGCCTGGTCGTCGACGACGCGATCGTGGTGCTGGAGAACATCGCGCGGCGCATCGAAGGGGGGGAGCCCGGCTTGCTGGCGGCCGTGAACGGCAGCCGCGAGATCGGCTTCGCCGTCATCGCCACCACCGCCGTGCTGGTGTCGGTGTTCATCCCGATCTCCTTCATGGAGGGGACGGTGGGCCGCCTGTTCGGTGAATTCGGCATCTCGCTGGCGGCGGCGGTGATCTTCTCCAGTCTGGTGGCGCTGAGCCTGGTGCCGATGCTCTCCTCCAAGCTCCTGGGGCGGCGCATCGCCCGGGGACGCCTGACACGCTTTGTCGACCGTCTTTTTCGGAGTCTGTCCGCTCGCTACGAGGCGGGCCTGCGACGATTCCTGCGCCATCCCATCCTGGTGCTCGCCGGCGCACTCGCCGTGTTCGGCGCCGCGCTGACCTTGCTGACCGAGCTGCCGGTGGAGTACGCGCCGTCGGAGGATCAGGGAGCGGCCTTCATCGCCATGAACGGACCGGACGGCGCCAGCCTGGAATACATGGACCGCTA
>CAYQZN010000122.1:0-7845 GCA_964421805.1 uncultured Woeseiaceae bacterium | reverse complement strand
ATATCGTCATTTTCGGGTAACAGGATTATCAGAGATTGACAGCGTTGTCAATTTGACGGGCACGACTACCCCTGTCGGCCGTGCCAACATAGGACTTGATGGTCGCCCGGTGCCCGGCTGTACGGCCTTGCGGGGCAGGGTCAGCCGGCGAGCTGGGGACTCGCCGGCTGCGGCGCAGAGGGGGAATCCGGCGCTAGGCGGGCTGGCGCCCGGGCGCGAAGTAGCGGGCGAGGAGGTTCTCGAGCCCGCGCATCGTGCCCGGAGGCTCTTCCCGGATTTCCACCGGCGCGGGCTGCCGCAGTCTGGCGTCCCAGGCCTCGTTGATCTTGTCGTCGGGCACGGTGGGCACGATGACGTACGGGTTGATCGCCGCCCTGCCTCTCAGGCTGAACCGGAACGGGTCACGGGTTCGGTTGGCTTCGAAACGCATGTCTGACTCTCCATAGCGAACGTGTTTCTTGCGATCTGCCGGCCGTTTGGCCGACGCCACACAAGATAGGGCCATGGAGGTACGTCCACAAACGAAGAAAACTCACGCCAGGGTTGAGAAAAAATCAACCGCCTTCGGTGAAATTCTCGAGAATCCAGTGCCTTAGGAGTCCGATCGCCGGGTCGTCGGCGTCCTCGAAGCGACTGATGAGGTAGTAGCTCACTTCCTCGACGAGTTCCTGCTCGAACAGCCGCACGATGCTGCCGTACTTGAACCAGAGGTCGGCGATCGGAACCGGCACCAGGGCAGCACCGATACCGCGCTCGCAGGCACGCACCACGGCGATCATCGAATCCAGCCGGGTGACCTTGCTGCCCTTCGGCAGCGATATGCCGCTGGTGCGGGACCAGCGCTCCCAGGCAGTGGGGTGGGTTTCGTGCACGATCAGGGGGAAATCGCTGGTGATGCGTTTGCCGTTCACAACCAGCTCTTTGCGGAAGTCCGGAGAACCCGCCGCGACGAGCCGCAGAGGCATGAGAAGGTCGGACCTGACGCTGGCGGGCGGCGACCGGAAGAGCCGTATCGACAGGTCGGCATCGGCGGGATGAGTCTCGGCAGTCTCGTCGCTGGTGCCCACCTCGATGTCGATATCCGGATGTGCCGCCGTGAACTCGCTCAGCCGCGGTACGAAATACTCGCTGGCGAAGAATGGCTGCACCGACATTCGGATCGAGGGGCGCCGCGTGTCTTTCTTATAGGCCGCGACCACTTCGTCCAGCTGCTCGATCAGCGGCCAGGTCTCCTCGTACAGCGAGCGGCCCGTCTTCGTCAGCCGCAGTTCGCGGGCGTTGCGCTCGAAGAGCTGCTCACCGAGCTCCTGTTCCAGACTCTTTATCTGGTGGCTGACGGCCGACGCCGTGATGTAGAGCTCGTCGGCGGCATTACGGAAGCTCTCGTGCCTGGCCGCGACACAGAACGTCCGCAATCCGCGCAGGGAGATACTGGAGCGGCCGGCCATGGGTCGTCAGGCGCTCTCGACGAGCCGGAAGGCGGTCCGCAGCCCGGTCGCCGAACTGCCGCCGATCCAAACATGGAATTCACCCGGCTCGGTCCTGAGCCGCATGTCCCGGCCGTAGAAGGCGAGATCCTCCGCCCGCAGGACGAACGAGACGGTGGTCCGCTCGCCCGGCTCCAGCCGCAGGCGTCGGAACCCCTTCAGCTCCCGGACCGGCCGGGTGACGTTGCCTACGAGGTCGCGCACGTAGAGCTGCGCCACCTCCACGGCCGGGCGGTCGCCCGTGTTGGCGACGTCGGCGCTGACGGTGACCGAACCGCCGCCGGCCCCGAACTCTGCGACGTCGGTACGGATGTTCTCGTAGTCGAACGTCGTATAGGACAGCCCGTGGCCGAAGGGGAACAGCGGCGTGTAGCCGGCGTCCAGGTGGAACGCGGTCATGCCGAGCGACAACTGGGGCGCGCTGGGATCGATGTCGTCGATGTGGACCACGGTGTCGGGCGAGGGCGGCTTGCCGGTGTTCTTGTGGTTGTAGTAGATCGGCACCTGCCCGACCATGCGCGGGAAGGTGGCCGGCAGCTTGCCGCACGGGGATTCCACGCCGAACAGGAGGTCTGCCAGGGCCGGGCCCGCCATGGTGCCCGGATGCCACGCGTACAGGATCGCGTCGACCCGGTCCACGATATCGGATAGCGTCAGCGGCCGACCGGCGAGGATCACCGCGATCACCGGCTTGCCCGCCGCGCGGACCCGGGCGACCAGTTCCGCCTGGGCCCCGGGCAGGCCGATGTCCGCCCGCGAATGCGCCTCGCCCGACAGGATGGCCTCTTCGCCCAGGAACAGCAGCACGGCATCGGCGTCGGCCGCCAGCGCCGCGGCCTCGTCGAAGGCGGCCGTGTCACGGCTGCGCGAGGTGTCCATCGCGCGCAGATAGCGGATGTCCGTCCGCTCGCCCGCGCGTTCGCCCGTCCGTTCGCGAATGGCCTGCAGCGGCGTGACGCAGAGGTCCGGATCGCCGTCGAATACCCAGGTCCCCATCTGGTCGTCAGGCGCATCGGCGAGGGGGCCGATGACGGCGAGAGTGCGCGTCGTCTCCACCGACAGCGGCAGCGTCTGGTGGTCGTTCTTCAACAGGACCGCGCTCTGCAGGGCCGCCCGCTTCGCCGTGGCCAGCGCCTCCTCGTCCGCCGGGGGCGGAAAGATGCCGGGGTCGGTGTAGGGGTTCTCGAACAGGCCGAGCCGATACTTGAGCGTCAGTATCCGCGCAACCGCCGCATCGATGTCGGCGAGGGCGATGTCGCCGTCCTCGACCAGCTGCGCGAGGTGGCAGAGGTAGGCGTCGCCGTGCATCTCCATGTCGACCCCGGCCCGTGCCGCCTCGAAGGCGGAGTCCCGGTCGTCCGCGGTCAGGCCGTGGATGCTGAGCTGCCGGACGGAGTCCCAGTCGCTCACGACCAGGCCTTCGAAGCCCCACTCGCCGCGCAGCACCGTGTCCAGGAGGAACTCGCTCGCGGTGGCCGGCACACCGTCCACCTCGCTGAAGGAGGTCATCAGGGTGGCGACGCCGGCGTCCACCGCAGCGCGGAAGGGGCGCAGATGGACGTTGCGCAACTCGTTCTCGGGGACGTTGGCGGTGGCATAGTCGCGGCCGCTCTCGGCGGCGCCGTAGCCGGCGAAGTGTTTGGCGCAGGCGGCGACCGCCCCCGCGCCCGACAGCCTGGCCCCGTCTTCGGCCCAATCCTTTCCCCCCTGGTAGCCGCGCACCATGGCGGCGCCGAGTACGCAGGCGAGCAGCGGATCCTCGCCGAGGCTCTCGGCGATGCGGCCCCAGCGCGGGTCGCGCGCGATGTCGATCATCGGCGCGAAGGTCCAGTTGACCCCGACGGCGGCGGCCTCACGGGCGGCGACGGCGGCGCACTCGGCCGCCAGCTCCGGGTTCCAGCTCGCCGCCTGACCCAGCGGGATGGGGAAAATGGTGCGGAAACCGTGGATCACGTCCCGGCCGATCAGCAGCGGGATGCCGAGCCGACTCTCCTCGACGGCAATACGCTGCAGCTCGTTCACGGTCTCCACGTCCACCTCGTTCAGCACCGAGCCGACGCGCCCTGCGCGCAGGGCCTCGGCGAGGTAGTCGTGGATGTAACTCTCGCCGCCGTTGACCTGGCTCATCTGGCCGATCTTCTCGTCCAGAGTCATCTCTGCCAGGAGGGCGGCGACGCGTCGGCCGATCGGGTCGGCAGCGTGGTCCGGCCTGGCCTTGGAGCTCGTCATCGGAAACCTCTCAGGAGCCTTGTGACAGGACACGATTCGCGGGCCCATGCTCCGGGCCAATTATCGATCGATTATCGATGTTGTTTGACAGCGCTGTCAATTTGACGCAGCATATTCCGACTGGCTTTGTGCTGTCGGGGGGCACACGAAGAATAATGAACGAAGCCGCACACTACGAGACTGCACCGCAGGACCGCATCCCGTTTCCGCTGAAGCTCATCTACGGGCTCGGCGCCTTCGTCAATAACCTGCTGGCCGGCGCCATCGGCGGCATGATCATCGTGCTCAACCTCGGCCTGGGCATGAATCCGGCCCTCGTTGGGCTGCTGGGTGCGCTGCCACGCCTGACCGATGCGATCACCGACCCGCTCATGGGTTACATCTCGGACCACACGAAGTCCAAATGGGGGCGCCGCCGTCCGTACATCTTCGTGGGCGCGATCGCCGTCGCGATCATCTACGCGATCCTCTGGCAGCTGCCCGAAGGCAAGAGCGAATCCTTCTATTTCTGGTACTTCCTCAGCGGCTCGCTGATCTTCTACCTGGCCTACACCGTGTTCGCCACGCCCTGGGTGGCGCTAGGTTACGAACTTACGCCCGACTACCACGAGCGCACGCGGCTGATGGGCGTGCAGAACTTCATCGGCCAGCTCGCCTACGTCGTCGCACCCTGGTTCCTCTGGATCATGCAGAACCAGGCGTGGTTCGACGATATGGCACAGGGCGCTGCCGGTCTGGCGATCGTCATCGCGATCTTCGTGGCCGCCATCGGCATCCTGCCGGCAATATTCCTGCGGGAGCGCTTCAAGGAAGCCGCGCCGGCCGACGACGATGGCGGTCTGCTCGGCGATGCAGCGAAGGAGGTAGCGAGCGGGTTCGTGCACAGCATGCTCGACTTTTTCCGCGGTTTCGCGCTGGCGTTGAAGTTCAAGCCGTTCGTGAAACTGTGTATCGCCACCTTCCTCGTATTCAACGGCTTCATGCTGATCGCATCCTTCCAGTTCTACGTCATCATCTACTATGTGTTCGGCGGGGACACGGAACTCGGATCGAAATACGCCGGTTACGCCGGCTCCCTCGGCGCAGTCTCGACTTTCCTGGTGATCATATTCATCACCTGGCTCGGCACGCAGGTCGGCAAGCGGCGGGCGTTCTTCGTGGCCATCGGGGTATCGATGGTGGGCTACGCGCTGAAGTGGGTCTGCTACAACCCGGAGGTGCCCTGGCTGCTGCTGTTGCCCGCGCCGTTGATGGCGTTCGGTCTCGGCGGATTGTTCACCCTGATGCCGGCGATGATCTGCGATGTGGTCGATGCGGACGAGATCAACACTTACCAGAGACGTGAAGGCATGTACGGTTCCATCTTCTGGTGGGTGGTCAAGCTGGGCATGGCGGCGGCACTCGCCGCGAGCGGCTTCCTGCTGAATGCCACGGGCTTCGAAGTCGATCTGGGGGGTAACCAGAGCGATCGCGCCATCTATCTCATGCGGCTCTGCGACGCGTTCATCCCGGTGGCCACGTCGGCGATCGCGATCTGGATGATCGCCAGCTACTCCATCACCGAGGAGAAGGCGCACGAGGTGCGCATGCAACTCGAGGCGCGGCGAGGGGCGGTCTGATCGACTGGCGTTGAGCGGCCGCTGAGGGCTCGGCCAGGGCTCAGCCGGACACGGGATCAGCCGTCTCCGCCGCGCTCGTGAAATGGTGCCGCGTGCGGTTCGCGATCGCGACCAGCGACAGCATCACGGGCACTTCCACCAGGACGCCGACCACCGTGGCCAGCGCCGCCCCGGACTGGAGGCCGAACAGACTGATGGCGACGGCCACCGCGAGTTCGAAGAAGTTCGACGTGCCGATGAGCGCAGCCGGTGCGGCGGTCTCGAAGGGGATGCGCCAGGCCCAGGCCCAGCCGTAGGCGATGGCGAAGATCCCGTAGCTCTGCACCAGCAGCGGGATGGCGATGAGCACGATCACGTCCGGCCGCGCGAGTATGGTCTCCGCCTGGAAACCGAACAGCAGTACGACGGTGGCGATCAGGCCCATGACGGAGAACGGCTTCACCTTCGCGGTGAACGCGGCGACCCGCTCCGGGTCATCGTGGCCGTCGAGGGCGCGGCGCGTCAGGTAGCCGGCCGCCAGCGGCGTGACGACGTAGAGCACCACCGAGAGCAGCAGCGTCTCCCAGGGCACCACCACCTCGGTGATGCCGAGCAGGAACGCGGCGAGCGGCGCGAAGGCGAACACCATGATGATGTCGTTGATGGACACCTGCACCAGCGTGTAGTTGGCATCGCCCCGGACGAGCTGACTCCAGACGAATACCATCGCCGTGCAGGGGGCGACGCCCAGCAGGATCATGCCGGCGATGTACTCACGCGCCGTCTCCGGCTCCACCAGGCCGGCGAAGAGATACTCGAAGAACAGTACGCCCAGCGCGGCCATGGTGAACGGCTTCACCAGCCAGTTGACCACCAGGGTGACGCAGAGCCCCTTCGGGCGACGGCCGACATCCTTAAGGGAAGCGAAGTCGACGTTGACCATCATGGGATAGATCATCAGCCAGATGAAGACGGCGACCACGAGGTTCACACTGGCGTACTCGAGCGCCGCGACGGCGCGGAACAGCCCCGGGAAGACGGCTCCCACAAGCACGCCTGCGACGATACCGAGGCCTACCCAGAGGGACAGCCAGCGCTCGAAGATGCCCATGGGTGGGGTACCGGACGATGCGTCCGGCGACGCGTCGGCATTCATGGCAGCTCCCGCTCGATGCGTTCTTTCAGCATCGTGTAAGCCTGTTCGAAGGCGGCGTCGATCTCGGCGTCGGTGCCCTCTGCCTTCGCCGGATCCGGCGTGCTCCAGTGCAGCTTCGTGTACCCGCCCGGGAAAGCGGGGCAGGACTCGGCCGCAGCCGAGTCGCAAACCGTGATCACGTAGTCGAACGGCTGGTCGGCATAGGCGTCCCAGGATTCGCTGCGCGGCTCACCCGGGTCGACGCCGTGGCGGCGCAGCGTCTCCAGCGCTTTCGGGTGCACGTAGCCCGCCGGCCGGCTGCCGGCGCTGCAGGCCACGTATCGGCCCTGGCCGAGGCGATTCACGAGCGCCTCGGCCATGACCGAACGGCAGGAGTTGCCGGTGCAGAGAACGAGTACCCGTTTCGCGGAGTCGGATCCCGACATGGCGGGTGTCAGCAACAGGGCCGTGCGACGGTATCGGCGGCCGGCTCCCGGTGATCATGGCCATAGACCGCCGCCTCGCCCCGGGTCAGAAACGTCTCCCAGGCCACGCCCTGCGGGTCGGTGATCCACTGCTTGGTGGAGCGGGCGTAGCAGCAGGTGGTATCGCCCTCGTCCAGTACGGGCCCGCCCGCCTCCTGCAGGCGCGCGAACACTTCCGCGAGCTCGCCGTCGTCTTCGGCCTGGATGCCCAGGTGGTTCACGCCCCGGCCGGACTGCCGCGTGCTGATGGCGAAGTTCAGCCGCGGGTCTTCCAGCATCCAGCGGGCGTAGTCCGGCTTCAGCACGCCGGGCGCGGCGGCGAACAGCCGGGAGTAGAAGCGGACGGAGGCGTCGAGATCCTCGACGCTGAGGCTAACGTGCAGGCGTTTCATGGGTGGTTTCTCCTTCGGGCAGGGGGCTGCAGCAATCCGCCAGCACGCTGTCCAGGGCCGGGGTGCAGACCTCCGGCGCGCCCTGGCAGCAGTCCTCGAGCAGGAAGCCGAGCAGCGCCCGGGTACCGTCGAAATCGACGCTGTAGATGATGCTGCGCCCCTCCCGCCGCGAGCGGATCAGCCCGGCATTCGCCAGGGTGGCGAGGTGGGTCGACAGCGTGTTGTGGGGGATGCCGAGCGTCTCGGCGATCGCCCCGGCCGGCATCCCTTCGCCGCCGGCCCGCACCAGCAGGCGGAACGTGGAGAGCCGGCTTTCCTGGGCGAGCGCGGCAAGAGAACGGGTGGCCGTTGTTATTTCCATATGTCGAGAATAGTCGACATATTGGAGAATTGTCAATGCCGACGCGGCCTGCCGACCGGGCAAGCCGGTGCCCGGGCAGGATAGAATCCCGCCTTCGCCCGCAGAACCCCGGAGCCCGGCATGCAGCAGATCGTCGATGCGATCAACGGATTCGTCTG
>CAYQZN010000121.1:0-7934 GCA_964421805.1 uncultured Woeseiaceae bacterium | reverse complement strand
TTGATCGCCGCCGCAATTAGACTGTCCTGCCTATGAAGGTCGATCGCATCCTGCGCACCGTGCTGATTCTGGCGGTGACACTGCTGTTCGTGGCGGTGATCGCGGGCATGTTGTTCATCACCGAGTCCGCGCTCAACGTCTGGGACCGCCTGCGCGAAGCGCCGGGGTGGCTGGTCGTCGCCTATGCGGGTGTGCTGATCGCGATCGCCCTGGCGGCCGTCTGGGTCGTCTGGCGCTTCCTGCTGCCGCGGCGCTCCCGTGAGCAAGACGATTCCCGGCCGGTATTCTCCGAACAGGCTCTGAAGGACCGGCTGTCCGCTGCTGAGGCGGCGGGCGTCGACGTGGCCGCCGCCCGCGGCGAACTCGCCGCCCTGGACGAGCGACGGGCCACGGGGCGCATCCACCTGGCGCTGTTCGGCGAGATCAGCACGGGCAAGAGTTCCCTGATCCGCGCGCTCGTGCCCGGCGCCGAAGTCGAGACCAGTCCGGTGGGCGGCTCCACCCGGGAGATCGCCCGCTATCAGTGGCACAGCCCGAACGGCGAGGAGGTGGTGCTGACGGACGTCCCCGGCACCGGCGCGGTCGGCGGCGAGTTCGATGCGCTGGCCCGGGAGGAGGCGCTGCGCGCCCACGTCGTGCTCTATCTCTGCGACGGGGATCTCAGCCGACAGGAGGCCGACGCGCTCGCAAAGGTGGTCGGCGTCGGCAAGCCGACCGTCCTGGTGCTGAACAAGACCGACCAGTACACGGAAGAGGAGCTCCACCAGGTGATGGCGCGGCTGCAGGCCCGACTGCAGGACCTGCGGCCGGAGGCGCCGGCCGTAGCGGTGCGGGTGAGCGCGCGCGAGGACGAGACCGTCATGGAAGAAGACGCGGACGGTGAGCTGGTGGAACGCCGTCGCGCACGCGAGCCCGATATCGCCGAACTGGTGCTGGCGCTGAACGAGCAGCTCACCCGCAGGCGCGACGATATGGACCGGCGCCGTGATGCGGCCGTGTTCGCGCTCGCCACCGAGAAGCTGCAGGCGGCGGAGACCGCCTACCGGGCGCGACGGGCCGAGGAGATCATCCGCTCGCATACGCGCAAGGCGGTGATCGGCGCGCTCGCCGCGGTGACGCCGGGCACGGACATCGTCATCCAGGGCTATCTGGGCACGGCGATGACCCGGGCCCTGTCGGCGCTGTACGGCATCTCGCCGCGGGATCTCGACATCGAGCAGTTCCTGAACCTGAGCCAGAGCCGCGCGGGCAGGGCGCTGCCGCTCACGCTCGCCGTGGCCGGCAACGGGCTGAAGGCCTTCCCCGGCGTGGGCACAGTGGCGGGCGGACTGGTGCATGCCGTAGCCTATGGCCTCATCTTCGATGCCCTGGGCCGCAGCCTGGTCCAGGCCCTCGCCGCCCGGGGACGGTTCTCGCCGGAGGCGGCCGCCGAGCAGTTCGAGGAAAATCTGAGTGAGTATCTGGAAACGGGTGTTCGGCGCGTGGCGCAGATCGCCCTCCGGGAACAGGCAAGACGCGGGGACGAATGAGCCCGGCCCGACGGCCGACCCGAGCGGCGATCATCTGGATCTCGCCCGCGAGAGCCTGCGCGAGCTGCTGGGCGACCGGCGCCTGCCCGGCGGCGTGCGCGAGGCACTGGCCGACGACTATCGGCAGGTCCAGGCAATGCTCGACAAGCTCGAGCACGGCCACCTGCATATCGCGGCCTTCGGCCGGGTCAGCACGGGCAAGTCGTCGCTGCTGAACGCCCTGATCGGCGAGACCCGCTTCACCGTCAGTCCCCTGCACGGCGAGACCCGCGAGAGCGCCATACACGCCCTGCGCGAGGAAGAGGCCGGCGGCGTGTTCGTCATCGACACGCCGGGCATCGACGAGGCCGGCGGCGAGGAGCGCGAGGCGCTGGCCCGCGAGGTCACCGCCCGCGCCGACCTGGTGATGTTCGTGGTCGACGGCGACATGACGGCCACCGAGTTCGATGCCCTGCGCACGATGGTCCGCCTGGGCCGACCGGTGGTGCTGGTGCTGAACAAGGCCGACCGCTACGACGACGCCGAGCGCGACGCGCTGCTGGCGGCGCTGCGCGGCCGCGTCGACGGACTCATCGACCCGCGCAACGTGATCGCGGCCGCAGCCGACCCCGCGCCACGGACGGTGATCACCCGCGGGCCGGACGGTGAGGAGCACGAAACGCGCCGCCGGCCGCCGGCGGACGTGGAGGCGCTGCGCCTCAGGCTCTGGGACATCCTGGACCGGGAAGGTAAGACGCTGGCCGCGCTGAACGCGTCCATCTTTGCGGCGGACCTGACCGACAAGGTGGGGCACCGTATCGTGCAGGCCCGGCGCAAGGTGGCCGAGCGGGTGGTGCGCACCTACTGCATCGCCAAGGGCGCCACGGTGGCGCTGAACCCGGTGCCCGTGGCGGATCTGTTCGCCGCCGCCTTCGTCGACGTGGGCATGGTCGTGCACCTTTCCCGGATCTACGAATTGCCCGTCGCCCGCCGCGAGGCCGGCTCGCTGGTGCGGGTCATCATGACCGAGGCGGCGGCGCTCATGGGCACCGTCTGGGCGGTGCATTTCGTCTCCAGCGCGCTGAAGGTGGGCACCGGCGGGCTCTCCACGCTCGTCACCGCCGGCGCCCAGGGCGCCATCGCGTACTACAGCACCTACGTGGTCGGCCGGGTCGCCGATCAGTATCTCGCTCAGGGCAAGTCCTGGGGCGAGGGCGGGCCTAAGCGAGTCGTCTCGGAGATCCTCGCGAGCCTGGATCGGGACACCATCCTGCGCGAGGCGCGAGAAGAGATCCGTCAGCGGCTGCGGGCGGCGCAATGAGGCTGGCCGGGCGCCGCAGCGAGCCCGATGCCCTGGCCCGCAGGCGCCGTGAGCGCATCTGTGCGATGGTGCGCTCGATACCGCCGGGTTGCGTGGCCAGCTACGGCCAGATCGGCCGGCTGATCGGGCTGCCTCATGGCGGACGGCTGGTGGGGCGGGTCATGGCGACGCTGCCCCAGGGCACCGACGTGCCGTGGCACCGGGTGGTCAACGCGGCAGGCCGCATCTCCCTGCCGCCGGGCAGCGAGGCTTATCGCCGCCAGCGCGACCGCCTGCGCGACGAAGGCGTCACCGTGGCGCGGGGCCGCATTTCCATGGCGCGGTTCGGCTGGCAGCCGGACCTCGACGAACTCATCTGGAGGGCGGCGCCGGCCGCCGATGTGAATACGGAGGAAACCCAGTGACAAGCGACCTCGACGTCATCTTTTCCCACGGCCAGGAGAGCGGCCCCTGGGGCAGCAAGATCACCGCGATGGCCGCGCTGGTGCGGGAGATGGGCGCGCGCGCCGACTCCGTGGACTACCAGGGCATTGAAGATCCCACCCAGCGGGTGCAGAAGCTCGCGGGCGTGCTCGGCGGCATCGACCGGCCGGCACGCTCGATAATCCTGGTGGGCTCCAGCATGGGCGGCCACGTCGCCACTGCGGCGAGCACCGTCCAGCCGGTGGACGGCCTCTTCGTGCTGGCGCCGGCCTACTACATGCCCGGCTACGAGGAGCTGACGCCGCCGCCGCCGGACTGTCCGCTGGAAATCGTGCACGGCTGGCGGGACGACGTGGTGCCGGTGGAGAACAGCATCCGTTTCGCCCGGGAATCGCTGGCCTCCCTGCACGTGGTCGACGGCGATCACCGCCTGACGGAGAACATCGATATCATCAACGATCTGCTGCGCCTGTTCATCGGGCGCGTGATGGCGAAAAGGGGAGACTGAGATGCGCAAGTTCATGCTGATCGGCGCCTGCCTGGCGTTGGCCGCCTGCGGCGGCGCGGAAGAGGAAGCCGCGAAGTCCGACGAGCCTTATGAGGACCGCGAGACCGTCTTCGATCCGATGACGGACACCATCGACCGTGCGAAGGAAGTCGAGGAGATGGGCAAGGACCGCAAGAAGGCCATGGACGAGGCGCTGGAGGGGGCCGACGGGCGCGACTCCGAGTGAGCCTGACCGGCTGACTTTCGCCGAAATCCATGCTGCTGCAGACGTTACTGGTCGCCCACATCGCCGTCCTCGGCTACTGGCTCGGCGCGGAGCTGGTCATCAACTCCACGTTCCGCTACGTCTCGTACGCGGACGGCCTGCCGTTCGCGCAACGCGACCGGCTGCTGGATCACGTCATGGACGTGGACCAGCACGTGCGCTACGCGCTGATACTGCAGCTGGGGCTGGGTACCGCGCTGGCGGCCCTTTACGGCTATCTGCCGGGTGGCGCGGCGTTCGCCGTCGTCGCCGGGCTGTTTGCGGTGGCATGGCTGGCGCTCGTGGAGCTGACCCATCGCCGGCGCAAGTCGTCTGCCGGAACACTGCTGGCGCTGGCGGATCACGCGGTGCGCCATGCCGTGATGCTGGCATTGCTGTTACTCGGCGCCCTGGCATTGACCGGCGTCCTGCCGGCGCCGGGCTGGCTCGCCTGGAAGATGATCCTCTTCGCCGGGGTCATCGTCTGCGGCGTGGGCATCCGGCTGGCGCTGGTCCGCTATTTCGCGGTGTGGCAGGAGATCGGCGCGCACGGCAGCGACGACGCACTGGAGTCGCGGCTGCGACAGGGCTACCGGCGGGCGACCACAGTCCTCGTCACCCTGTGGCTGCTGATCGCCGCCATCACGGTGCTGAGTGTCGTGCAGCCGACGCTCGCCTGAGGGACGGGAAGCCGCCCGCCGCTAGGCGACGAGCTTCTTCGCGATCTCCGCGACGTGCTGTCCCTGGAAGCGAGCAATCGTGAGTTCCTTCTCCGAAGGCGTACGGCTACCGTCCGTGTCGGCCAGCGTCGCCGCGCCGTAGGCGCTGCCGCCCATCACCTCGTCCATCGTGGTCAGCGCCTGGCAGGTGTAGGGCACACCCACCACCACCATGCCGTGATGGATCAGCGTGTTGTGGAAGGAGGTGATGGTCGTCTCCTGCCCGCCGTGCTGGGAGGCGGTAGAGGTGAACACGCTGCCCGCCTTGCCGACCAGCTTGCCGTTCGCCCACAGGCCGCCGGTCTGGTCCAGGAAGTTGCGCATCTGCGCGCACATGTTGCCGAAGCGCGTCGGCGTGCCGAAGATGACGGCGTCGTAGTCGGCCAGTTCGGCGGGTTCGGCCACCGGCGCGTCCTGGTCGGTCTTGGCGCCGGACTCCTCCAGCACCTTCTCGGGCACGAGTTCCGGCACGCGCTTCAGCGTGACCTCGGTTCCCTCGACGCCGGCGGCCCCTTCGGCCACCGCTTTCGCCATCGTCTCGACGTGGCCGTACATGCTGTAGTAGAGGACGAGTATCCGCGTCATATTGAGTCTCCCGGTGATCGATCCTGCGAAGCCGACTGCAGATGCTACCGGGAGTTCTTGCGCGAAGCACCAATGGACGCCGTGCTGCGCCGCCCGGACAATGGCGGACCGTTAGTCTCGAGGATGTCGTCATGACACGCGCCCCGGCCGCGCAGAACGTCGACGCCGTGCCCGTTGCCGCACTCGTCCCGTTCGTCCTGATCACCTTCGGTATCGCCTGGGGCGTGTTCTGCCTGTTCCTGTTCGCCCCCGATGCCGTGACGGCGGTGTTCGGCGAGATCAGCGGCCGCAACCCGCTGTTCTTCCTGGCGGTCTGGGCGCCGGGCATCGCTGCCTTCGTGCTCGTGTTGCGGCATGCCGGCCTGCGCGGACTCGGCAGCTACCTTCGCCGGCTCACGCTGTGGCGCTGCTCGCCGGCCTGGTACGCTTTCGTGATCCTCGGCATCCCGCTGTTGTTCGTCGCCGGCGCGGCACTGAAAGGCGATCTGGACGAGTGGTCCGGCTGGTCGGGAACAGCGGGCGCGCTGGGCACGGCGCTGCTGGTGATGCTGTTCCAGGGGCCGATCGAGGAGTTCGGCTGGCGCGGGCTGGCCCTGCCGCTGGCTCAGCGCAGGCTCGTCCCTTTCTGGGCCGGCCTCGCGGTGGGCATCGTCTGGGCGTTGTGGCACTTCCCGGCCTTCCTGCTGAGCGGCACGCCCCAGGGCGCGTGGTCGTTCACGCCCTTCTTCCTGGGTTCGGTCGCCGCCGCCCTGATCGTGACGGCGCTGTTCAACGCCTCGCGCGGCAGCATCCTCCTGCCCGTCTTCTTCCACTTCTGGCTGATCTTTCCGCTGTGGCCGGACGCCCAGCCCTGGGACATGTATCTCTTCTGCGCGGCGGCCGTGGTCGTGGTCTGGCTGAACCGGGCGGCGATGTTCAGCCGGCAGGGCGCCGCGATCGGCGTCGTCACCAACCGCTATGCCGACACCCGTGACTAGGATGAGAGGACGGTACGCGGCCGCGCTCGGCCTCGCGGCGGCCATGGCCATGGCCATCGCCATCGCCATCGCCCTCGCTCCGCAGGCAGCGGCCGGTCCGGCCGAGGCGCTGCGGGGTGCGCTGGAGGCGCTGCACGCCGAGCACGGTTTCCCCGGCGCGACGGCCGCCTGCGTCCTGCCCGACGGCTCCGTGGTGACCGCGGCGACGGGGCTCGCCGACGTGGAGGCCGGCAAACCGATGCGGCCGGACGACCGGATGCTGGCCGCCAGCATCGGCAAGACGTTCACGGGCGCGATGATGGTCGCGTTGGCGGGAGAGGGCAGGCTCGGCCTCGACGACCCCCTGGCCGACTGGCTGGGCGAGGAGCCCTGGTACGAGCGGTTGCCCAACCACGACGCGATCACGCTGCGCCACCTGCTTCGGCATCGATCGGGCCTGCCCGACCACGTCTACGACGAGGCCTTCGGCGCCGGGTTCGCGCAGCGGCTCGCGACCGGCCGCTCGTTCGCGTCGCGGGAGCTGATCGGCTATGTCCTCGACGATGAACCCCTGTTCCCGGCCGGCGAGGACTTCGCGTACACGGATACGGGCTACGTGCTGCTCGGACTGGTGATCGAGAAGGCGACGGCCGAGAGTTACTATGAGGGCGTCGCCCGGCGGTTTCTGGAGCCTGTCGGTCTCGCGCAGACCACGCCGTCGGATCGCCGCGACCTGGCCGGACTGGTGCCCGGCTATCTGGCCGCCGACAACCCGTTCGGCCTGCCGGCGAAGACGCTCGCGGAGGACGGGCTGCTGGTCTTCCATCCGGCGCTCGAATGGACCGCCGGCGGCTTCGTCAGCAACTCACGGGATCTGGCGCACTGGGGCGCAGCCCTGTTCGGCGGGGAGGCGATGCCGGGAGACTACCTGCCCCTGCTGCTCGCCTCGGTGCCGATCGACCCGGAGCGACCCGCCGCGCGCTACGGCCTCGGGGTCGCTGAGTTCCGCGGCGGGCATTTCGGCGACGTGTACGGGCACGCCGGCTGGATCCCGGGTTACACGTCCAGCCTGCGCCATTACGCGGATCATGGTGTGACGATCGCCTTCCAGGTGAACACCGACATCGGATTCACCGAGCCGGGCAGCGAACTCATGGGAGAGATCGAGGCGCGGCTCGCGCAGGCGGTCATCGGCCACTGAGGCGCATGGCGATCGTTGTCGTCGGAGAACCGTCTCCCTAGACTGGCCCGATGAGCAGGACGACCCTCAAAAACAGCAAAGACGACGTCACCATAGAAATCACCCGTGGCGACATCGCCGACCAGCCCGACATGGACGCGATCGTCAACGCGGCGAACGCGCAGCTCGAGACCGGCGGCGGCGTGGCCGGTGCCATCCATCGCGCCGCCGGGCCGGGTCTGGCCGAGGAGGGCCGGCAGTATGCGCCGATCGAGCCCGGCGAGGCGGTGATGACGGGCGCCCACGAACTGCCCAACCGTAGCGTCATCCATTGTCTGGGGCCGGTCTACGGTCGCGACGAGCCATCCGACGAATTGCTGGCCTCCTGTTATCGCGAGGCACTGTCGCTGGCGGACGAAAACTCGGTGGCGTCCATTGCCTTCCCGGCGATCTCCACCGGGGCTTTCGGCTTCCCGGCGGAACCGGCGGC
>CAYQZN010000120.1:0-8091 GCA_964421805.1 uncultured Woeseiaceae bacterium | reverse complement strand
CGAATATGTCAAAGTGTGACCTGGGACACACTCCCGGCGGTACTGGTGCGCATTGCGGCCCCGGGCGGCGTCCCGGGGCCGCCGGCGGCGGCGGCTGGGGAAGGCCGGCGGGTCAGTCGGTGGGCGGGGCCCGGCGCTGCCGGTTTTCTGCGGCCAGTGCCTCGACCGCCTCGGCGAGAGGCAGCACCTGCTGGCGCTTGCTGCCCAGGCGGCGGAGCGCCACGGTGCGCTCCTCCACCTCGCGCTTGCCCACGGCGATGATCACCGGGATCTTGGCCACGCTGTGCTCGCGCACCTTGTAGCCGATCTTCTCGTTGCGCAGATCGGTCTCGGCTGCGAGTCCCGCCGCGCGGAGCGCCTCGGCCACCTCGCAGGCGTACTCGTCGCCGTCCGAGGTGATGGTCGTCACCACCGCCTGCACCGGCGCGAGCCACAGCGGCAGCGCTCCCGCGTAGTGCTCGATCAGGATGCCGATGAAGCGCTCCAGCGAGCCGAACATGGCGCGGTGGAGCATGACGGGCGTGTGCTTGTTGCCGTCCTCGCCCACGAAGCTCGCGCCGAGCCGCTCGGGCAGGTTCAGGTCCACCTGCAGTGTGCCGCATTGCCAGTCCCGGCCGATGGCGTCGCGCAGCACGAACTCGAGCTTCGGGCCGTAGAAGGCGCCCTCGCCCGGGTTGTAGGTGTACTCCAGCCCGGTCGTCTCGATGGCCGTCTTCAGCGCGGACTCGGCCTGGTCCCACACCTCGTCGGCGCCCACGCGCACTTCCGGGCGGTCGGCGAACTTGATGCGCACGTCCTCGAAGCCGAAGTCCCGGTAGATGCCGAGGATCAGGTCGCATACCGCGATGGACTCCGCGGTGATCTGGTCGCGGGTGCAGAAGATATGCGCGTCGTCCTGGGTGAAGGCACGCACGCGGAGCATGCCGTGCAGGGCGCCGGAGGGCTCGTAGCGATGCACGGTGCCGAATTCCGACAGCCTGAGCGGCAGCTCCCGGTAGCTGGTGATGCCCTGGTTGAAGACCTGGACGTGGCCCGGGCAGTTCATGGGCTTCAGCGCATAGATGCGGCCTTCCTCCGGCTCCGTGGTAAACATGTTCTCGCCGAAGGTCTCCCAGTGGCCGGAGGATTCCCACAGCGAGCGGTCCATCACGATGGGTGTGGCGATCTCCCGGTAGCCGGCGGCATCCTGGCGCCCGCGCATGTAGTCGACCAGCCGCTGGTACAGAGCCCAGCCGCGCGGATGCCAGAACACCGCACCGGGCGCCTCTTCCTGGAAGTGGAACAGGCCCATCTGGCGGCCGAGACGACGGTGGTCGCGCTTCTCCGCCTCCTCGAGCTGGTGCAGATAGGTGCGCAGCTGCTTGTCGTTGGCCCAGGCCGTGCCGTAGATCCGCTGCAGCATCTCGTTGCGGGAGTCGCCGCGCCAGTAGGCGCCGGAGACCCGCGTGAGTTTGAACGCGTTACCGAGCTTGCTGGTCGACGGCAGGTGCGGGCCGCGGCACAGGTCCAGGAAGTCCCCCTGGCGATAGACGGTGATGACCTCGTCCTCCGGCAGGTCCTCGATGATGCGGGCCTTGTACTCCTCGCCGTCCTCGCGGAAATAGCGCACCGACTCGTCCCGGTCCCAGACCTCTCGGACGATGTTCTCGTCCCGCGCGACGATGTCGCGCATGCGGGACTCGATCTTCTCCAGGTCCTCGGGCGTGAAAGGAGTCTCCCGGGCGAAGTCGTAATAGAAGCCGTTCTCGATGGCGGGCCCGATGGTCACCTGGGTCTCGGGATAGAGCTCCTTCACCGCCTCGGCCATGATGTGGGCCGCGTCGTGGCGCAGCAGTTCCAGCCCGTCCTCGCTGTCGCGGGTGACGATCTCGACGGCGGCGTCGCCCGGTATCTCCCGGGTGAGGTCGCGCAGTTCGCCGTCGACCCGGACCGCCACGGCGTCCTTCGCCAGTTTGCGGCCGATACTCTCGGCCACGTCGAGGCCGGTGACCGGCTTGTCGAATTCCCGTTTCGAACCGTCGGGCAGAGTGATGGATGGCATGTTGCTCTCTGGGCTGCTACCGGTAAGCGGCTGGTCTCTCGTCAGTCTAAGACAGGCCGCGAAAAGCCCGTCATTCTACGCGACGGCGCGGCGCATTCGTAGCCTGCCGGGCAGCGCCGGCGGCGCTGCGTTATCATGCGGCGCCAGCCCGGAGAGCCCGCCCCGGAGAGGCTCATGAGCAGCGCAGACGCCGACCAGGACAGCCCGGTATTCCCGCCGGAGAACCACGACCACCGCCATTGCGTGGCGGACGCGCTGGCCAATGCCGAGCGTCTGTGCCGGGAGCGGGGACTGCGGCTGACCGCGAGGCGCCGCCGCGTGCTGGAACTCGTCTGGACCAGCCACCAGCCGGTGGGCGCCTACGACATCCTGGAGGCCATGAGCGACGAGGGCCGCCGCCCGGCGCCGCCCACGGTGTACCGCGCCCTGGACTTCCTGATGGACGCAGGCCTGGTGCACCGTCTCGACTCCCTGAACGCGTTCGTCGGCTGCCGTGACCCGGAGCATCCCCACGCCGGGCAGTTCCTGATCTGTCGCCGCTGCCGCTCCGTGGCGGAGCTGGACGATGCCGAGCTGCAGAGGGTGGTCAACGCGAAGGTGGCGGAGGCCGGTTTCCGCGCGGAGACCCAGATGCTGGAGATCCAGGGCGTCTGCAGCCGCTGCCGCTCCTGACAGCCGCTCGCCGGAAAAAGAAAAGCCGGCGCGAGGCCGGCTTTTCCGTGCTGGCGAGCCGTCGCTCGCGCGGTGAGCGTCAGAATTCGTAACTGAATTCCAGTCCCCAGCGCCGTTCCGGTCCCGGGTGGACGAAGGAGCCGCCGAACTCGGCCGCCAGGATGACCTCCTCGACGATGTCCTCGTCCAGTATGTTGGTGCCGAATGCGGTCACCCGCCAGTTGTCTTTGCCGAAGCCGACCCGCAGGTCCCAGGTCTGGTAGGGGTCGCGCTCGGTGACCGTGTAGTCGGCGGTGCCGAGCCCCTGGAAACTGAGGTCGAACAGCGTCAGGCGCTCCTCGTCCTGGGCCGTATGGAACCAGGTGTCGCCGACGAAGGATCCGTACAGCCCGCCGTAGAGATCCCAGCCGTTGCCGAGCGGGTAGTTCACCTCGATCTCGACGTTGCCGGTGTACTGGGGTGTTGACGGGGAGTCGTTGCCGACCGTGTTGGGGCGCACCGAGTTGGCCTCGATACGGCTGGCGGTATAGGCCCAGCCACCGCCCACGGTGATGTAGTCGTTCAGTACGTAGTTCGCGCCGATCTCGGCGCCCGTCAGCTTCACCTCGTCGATGTTGGAGACGACGCGCAGGAGCCCGAAAGGACCGACCTGGAACTCGAAGAACTGCATGTCGTCGACGTCCATCCGGTAGACCGCGCCCTCCAGTGACAGCCGGCCGTCGGCGAGCCGCGACTTGAAGCCGAGTTCGAAGGCACTGGTAGTCTCCTTGTCGAACTCGTCCCGGATGTCCAGGTCCTTGCCGAGCGGCTGGTTGATGAACACGTCGATGGTGGCCGCCGAGCCCTGGTTGTTGAAGCCACCGCTCTTGAAGCCGATGCCCCAGGAAGCGAACAGCGAGACCGCGTCATTCACGTCGTGACGCAGCGAGAGCTTGGGCTGCAGCTGGGTGAAGGTGCGACTCTGGGGCTGCACGCCGCCCGGGTTCAGATTCGGGTCGAGCGCAGGGTTCAGCGGCGCACCGCCGCTGAAGACGCCGTCGTTGGTAAAGTCCACGAACTCGGTGCGCGGCGCGGTGGGCACGAGGCTGCGGGCCTCCCGCTCCTCGCGGTCGTAGCGCAGGGCGAGGGCGAGCTCCGTGCGGTCGCTGAGATCGTAGGCGAGCTGGCCGAACACGGCCCAGACGTCGGTGTCGAACTCGTCCCACAGCAGCTGCTCGGTGGGGTTGTTGGGGTTATCCGTGAACAGCGTCGGTATGACGCCGAAGCCCCGATCGATGCCCAGGTTCACGCCCACCTCGCGCTCCAGCGTGAGGTAGTACAGGCCGGCGATCCAGCGCAGCGACTGATCGCCCGGGGAGGCCAGGCGCAGCTCGAAGCTGATGTCCTCCTGGTTGCGCTCCTGGTACTGGGTGCCGTCGCAGGTGGTCGGCGAATAGGGACCGAGGACGGGATCTGCGCCGAAGCTGCCGTCGACGGGCAGCAGGATCTGCGGCGGCGGCAGGGTGACGCCGGCCACCGTCAGGGCGATGGAGTTGGGCAGGCAGGAGTCCGGCGTGGCATCGTCCGCGTTGAAAAAGCCGAAAGCCGCGCTGGTGCCGTCCGAGGACAGCGAGTTCTCGATGTTGCTGTAGAGCAGCCAGCTGGTGAGGCTGGCCCAGCCGAGCTCGTAGTCCGCCTTGATGGAGAACTCGGTGGCCTCCTGGTCGTTGGTCGGGTCGATATTCGGCTGGAACACGAACTCGTGGTCGTCTACATCTTCATTGAAGAACGAGGCGAAGCCCTCGCCGAACAGCGGGTCCAGGGCGGGAGCGAACGCAGTGGCGAAGTCCGGCAGATGGAAGGCCGCGTTGAAGCTGATGGAGGCGGCGTCCACCTGGCCATAACGGGCCTTGACGTCCACGGTGAGCAGGTCGGTCGGCTCGAAGACCATCCGCCCGTTGATGTTGTAGTTCTCGAAGTCGTCGGCCACGTCGGCGCCCAGGAAGCTGTTCGTGTAATAGCCGTCGGTGTCGCGCCAGTCGCCGCCGAGGCTGAACGACACGGTGTCGGTGAGCGGCCCGCTCACGTAGCCCGTGGCGTAGTAGGTGCTGTCGCCCGCGGCGCTCACCTTGACGTTGCCGCCCAGTTCATCGCCGGGCATCTTCGTGCTGACGATGATGGCGCCGGCCGCGGCATTACGGCCATACACTGCACCCTGGGGCCCCTTCAGGATCTCGATCTGCTGCAGGTTCGAGAACTCCCGGTTGAAGGCCGCGGGGTTGGTCATGAGGATGCCGTCGATGATGAAGGCCACGCTGTTCTCGGCGTCGCGTGCGCCGTTCAGGCCGCGGATGTTGATCTGCGTGTCGCCGACCTCGGCCGCGTCGACCAGGCTCACGCCGGGGGTCAGCTTGATGAAGTCCTCCGCGCGCTCCACGCCGGCACGCTCGAGGCGATCCTCGGTCAGCACCGTCACGGTGGCCGGCACGTCCTGCAGCGTTTCCTCGCGCTGCCGCGCGGTCACGATGATCTCCTCGATGCCCTGGGCCTCCTGCGCCACGGCGGGTACGGTATAACCGGCGGTCAAAGCGAGTACACTCGCGACGCCGCAAAGCAGGGTCTTCGCACGCATAGGTCTCTCTCCTGATCTGGATCGGTCTTCGTGTTCCGCAACGATGTCGGTTCTTACACACACCGTTGTAGTCGGCTCTTGTTGGCCCCCACGGTATCGTATACAAAAGCGAGGCGGCGCGTCCAGAAAAAGCACGGAAAACCCAATGACTTGTGATCTTTTGTATACAATCTCGCCTGTGTTGGTCGCTGGACAGGACTGGCGCGTTACTGTCGCGACTGCGCAACATGCGGGGCCGGCCGCGCTCCGGGAAAGCATCACGTGGATACCCTGACTCAGGCCGTGCTCGGGGCCTCGATCGGCGCCGCGGTGGCCGGCCACGGCGAGCGCCGGCGCGGGGCCGCGTTGGGCGCCGCCTGTGGCACGCTGCCCGACCTCGACGTGCTCGTGCCCCTGGGCGATCCGGTGTCCGACTTCACCTGGCATCGGGGCTACAGCCATTCGCTGGTCGTGCTCAGCGTCGCGGCGCCGGCGATCTGGTGGCTGATCGCGAAATTCGATGCGCGTGTACGGCAACGGCCGCGGCGCTGGCTTGCGCTCATCTGGCTCGCCCTTTTCACGCATCCGCTGCTCGACGCCTTCACCGTCTACGGCACCCAGCTGTTCCTGCCGTTCAGCAACCATCCGGTCAGCGGCTCGACGTTGTTCATCATCGACCCGGCGTTCACGGTGCCACTGGCGGTCGGCCTTGGGGTCGCGCTGATCGTCCGCAACGAACACCGCGCGCGGGCTGCCGTGGTCGGCGGCCTGACATTAGCCGTGGCCTACCTCGGCCTGTCCGTCGCAGCCAAGCTGCACGTGGAACGTGTGGCCCGTGACGCGCTGGCGGACGCGGGGATCGCGCACCGGGGCGTGCTCACTACGCCGGCGCCGTTCAACATCGTGCTGTGGCGTATCGTCGCCATGGAAGAGGGCGGTTACCGGGAGGGCTTCTACTCCCTGCTGGATCCTCCCGGCACCCTGTCTTTCGAGCGCCACGAGTCGCGCACCGAACTGCTGGACGGCATCCGGGATGAATGGGCCGTGCGTCGGCTGGCCTGGTTCACCCACGGCTTCTACCGGGTCTCGCGCCAGGACGAGCGGGTCGTCATCACCGACCTGCGCATGGGGGTGGAACCCGTCTACGTGTTCAGCTTCGCCGTCGGCCGGCTGGAAGAGGGCGGCGCGCGGGCCGTCGCGCCCGAGCAGCTGACGCCGCTGCGCCCGGGGCCGGGGCAGGTGGCGCGGCTGCTGCGCCGGGTCGCCGGGCCGGTCACCTCCGCGGAGGATTCCCGTACAATACCGGGCTCCTGATTCGCGCTCATCAGCAGGCCTCCGACCGTCATGTCCGACACAACCACCGCCGGCAAGGACTTCATCCGCCAGATCATCGCCGACGACATCGCCGCCGGTAAGCATGGCGGCAAGGTCGTCACCCGCTTCCCGCCGGAGCCGAACGGCTATCTCCACATCGGCCACGCCACCTCCATCTGCCTGAACTTCGGCGTGGCGCAGGAGAACGGGGGCGTCACGTTCCTGCGCTTCGACGACACGAACCCGGGCAAGGAGAGCATCGAGTTCGTGCGCGCCATCGAAGCGGACATCCGCTGGCTCGGTTTCGATTGGGGCGAGCGTCTCACCCACGCGTCGGATTATTTCGATCAGCTGTACGACTGCGCCGTCGATCTGATCTCACAGGGCAAGGCCTACGTGGACGACCTCGGTGCGGACGAGATCCGCGAGTATCGCGGCACGCTGAAAGAGCCCGGCCGGGAGAGCCCGTGGCGCGGCCGCAGCGTGGAGGAGAACCTGGCGCTGTTCGAGCGCATGCGCGCCGGGGACTTCGCCGACGGCGAGAAGGTGCTGCGGGCGAAGATCGACATGGCGGCGCCGAACATGCACATGCGCGACCCGACGCTCTACCGCATCCGCCACGTCCCCCATCAGCGCACGGACGACAAGTGGTGCATCTACCCGATGTACGACTTCGCGCACGGGCTGTCGGACGCCTTCGAGGGCATCACCCATTCGCTGTGCACGCTCGAGTTCGAGGATCACCGGCCGCTGTACGACTGGCTGCTGGATCAGCTCGATCTGCCGCATCGCCCGCGCCAGTACGAGTTCTCCCGCACCAATCTCGCCTACACGGTCACCAGCAAGCGCCGGCTGGCGGAACTCGTGCAGCGCGGCACCGTGGCCGGCTGGGACGACCCGCGCATGCCGACGCTGGCGGGCATGCGCCGCCGGGGCTACCCGCCGGCGGCGCTGCGCGAGTTCTCGCGCCGGGTGGGCATCACCAAGAAGAACAAGCTGATCGAGATGGGCTTCCTCGAAGCGACCGTGCGTGAGGTGCTGGATCCGTCCGCGCCCCGCGTCATGGGCGTGGTCGATCCGCTGAAGGTGACCCTCACCAACTACCCGGAAGAGCGGGTGGAGCACATGACGGCGCAGAACCATCCCAACGACCCGTCGATGGGCGAGCGGGAGCTGGCCTTCTCGCGCACGCTGTGGATCGAGCGCGACGACTTCATGGAAGACCCGCCGAAGAAGTTCTTCCGGCTGCGCCCCGGTGGCGAGGTGCGGCTGCGCTATGCCTACATCATCCGTTGCGACGAGGTGGTGAAGGACGACGACGGCAACGTAATCGAGCTGCTCTGCAGTTACGACCCGGACACCCGCAGCGGCGCGGCGGGCGCCCAGCGCAAGGTGAAGGGCACCATCCACTGGCTGTCGGCGGAGCATGCGGTGCCGGCCGAGGTGCGGCTCTACGACCGGCTGTTCACCGAGC
>CAYQZN010000119.1:0-8211 GCA_964421805.1 uncultured Woeseiaceae bacterium | reverse complement strand
TGATGGAGGAGATGCCCATCAGGTGGACGGAGAAGATCAGCAGCGGGAAGGCGTCACCGGTCTGCAGCACCAGCGGCGGGTACATGGTCCAGCCGCTGGCGGGGGCTCCGCCGGGAACGAACAGCGTGGCCAGCAGGATGGTGAAGGCCGCCGGCAGAATCCAGAACGACCAGTTGTTCATGCGCGGCAGCGCCATGTCCGGCGCGCCCACCATCATGGGGATCATCCAGTTGGCCAGACCGACGAAGGCCGGCATCACCGCGCCGAAGATCATGATCAGCGCGTGCATCGTGACCATCTGGTTGTAGAAGTCCGGGTTGACGAACTGCAGGCCCGGCTGGCCCAGCTCCGCCCGGACGATCAGCGCCATCGCGCCGCCCACGAAGAACATGAGGAGACTGAACACCAGGTACATCGTGCCGATGTCCTTGTGGTTCGTGGTGAACAGCCACCGCCGGATGCCGGTCATCTCCGGACCGTGATGGTGGTCGTCGTGGTGTAGCGCGTCGGTTGCACTGCTCATACGGATGGCTCCTGGTTTCCTGCCGGGGCTCCGCTCGGCCCCCGGCGCTCGTTCCTGTCTGTCCTGCTGCGGCTCCGGTCCGAAAGCCCGGCGCTCATTCGGCCCCTGCTGCGGCCAGCTTCGGGCTCACGCCCTGCTCTTCCTGGCGGGCGGCGACCCAGCCCTCGTATTCGGCCTGATCGAGCACCTCGACGACGATCGGCATGAAGCCGTGATCCTTGCCGCAGAGTTCGGCGCACTGGCCGCGGTACACGCCGGGCTCCTCCGCCCGGAACCAGGCCTCGTTGATGAAGCCGGGGATCGCGTCCTTCTTGATGCCGAAGTCCTTCATCCACCACGCGTGGATGACGTCGTTGGAGGTGATCAGCACCCGGACCTTGGCGCCGACCGGCACCACCATGGGGTTGTCCACCTCGAGAAGGTAATTCGGCACGCTGGACGGGTCGATGCCCGAGCCGAGCCGGCGCGCCTCGTTGCTGGAGCGCGCGAGGTTCGAGTAGAACTCCACACCCTCGTCCAGATATTCGTAATGCCACTTCCACTGGTAGCCGGTGATCTTCACCGTGATGTCCGGGTTGCGGCTGTCCTCGATCTTCACCAGCGTCTCTGCCGACGGGATGGCCATACCGATCAGGATGCCGATGGGGATGACGGTCCAGACGATCTCCGCCTTCGTGGAGTGGGAGAACTTCGCCGCTTCCACGCCCCGCGACTTGCGGTGCAGGACCAGCGCGACGATCATCCAGCCGAACACGAACACCGCGATGGCGCAGCACACCAGGAAGATGAGCATGTGCAGGCCGTAGATGTCGCGGCTGACCTCGGTCACGCCCTGGGGCATATTGATCTTCGACTCGGCCAGCGCGGCCGCCGAAGCCGACAGGGTCAGCAAGAAGAGGGAGATTTTTCGAATCATCGGTCTGTTATCCTGCCGGCCGCGGCCGGTGTGGTCGTCCTGTCACGGTTGCGCATCCTGCCGCGCCCCGCGGTCGTCTTCCGGCGCCGCCGCCGGCTCCGCCAGTACTCTTTTCAATCTGTCGCCGAGCCCCTGGCGCTCGGCGTCGGTCAGAAATTCGCCGACCGCGCACCAGCGCCCGTGGGCGCCGATCTCCAGCCTGCCCGGCGCGCCGGCGCGCCGGCCGCCCGCATAGCGTACCCGGGTCCAGGCCCGCAGGAAGCGCTGGTCCCTTCGTTCCCGGCCCCGCAGGCGGCTGACGAGCACCTCGTCCGGCCCGACGTCGATCAGGTCGCGGTCGCGGCCGCGTCTCATGCTCAGCCAGAGCGCCGCGCCGAGCCCGGACAGTTCCAGCCCGGCCATCGGCAGCACCGGCCAGTAACCCATCGCCGCGAAGCCGCCGGCGACCGTCATGGAGACCGCCAGAATCGAGACGAAAAAGAGCGTTGCCGTGCGGGAATCCAGAGAACAGTTCGGCTTCAGTTCGAAGCGGTGCAACTGGATAGATCCTGCAGCTGATCCTGAATTTCCCTGGTTCTCGGTACCCCGGTCCGGACCCGCCGGATCGCGGACTCGGGAGTCTAAAGAAACGGCCTTCGGGGTGCAACTGCGCAAGTGGCTTTCCATGTCAAATTAATGTTGTTAAATCAGGGTATTGCGGCAAACGGTCGCCGACCTCCCTGAACTTCCGTGTTGTTTCGATTATCAGGGCGCCCATCCGGCGTGCAAGAGACCGGGTCAGGACGTCTCACGTGCGTCTCATTATCTGTCGCGGACTGATCCGTACCGCGCCGTCGGCATCGGCCCCGGGCAGCCCGCTGCCGCCCCAGCAGTGGCCGTAGACGAGCTCGAGGGTCAGTGGCAGGCGCCCGTCCTGCCGCCGCACGCCTTCCCAGGCCTCTGCGAGGCGACGGAAGCGCGCGGGCGTCGTCAGCCCCCGGCTGCGGCCGGCCAGCGTGTTGCGGGCGCCCGCCGCGGTCAGGTCCCGCCACAACGCGGCGGGCTCCGCATAGGTCACCGTGAGGTGCTCGACGTCCAGTACCGGGTCGCGCAGGCCGGCGCGCACCAGCGCATCGCCCAGGTCGTGCATGTCCGGGAACGACTGCACGTGCTGCCCGGTGTCCACCGCCCGCCAGGCTTCGCGCAGCTCCCGGAAGCTGTCCGGACCCAGGCTCGCGAAGGTGAACAGGCCCTCCGGGCGCAGCACGCGGGCGGTCTCCGCCAGCGCCGGCGCCGGATCGGCGAACCAGGGCAGCAGCAGGTTGGCGAACACCATGTCGAAAACCCGGTCGTGAAACGGCAGGCGGGCGGCATCGCCGGCCACCTCGTCGCGGCGGGCGAAGCGGCCGTGCCCCCGGCGGGCCGCCGCGAGGCGCGCCGGCGAGACGTCCAGCGATACCACCCGGCAGCCCCGGTAGCGCCGGACCAGTGCCGCCGACGCGCGGCCGGTGGCGGCCCCGGCATCCAGCAGGCGGCGCGGCCGGATGCGGGTGAGCGGGAGGCGGGACAGGAGCTCCTCCCGGGTGCGCGCCGAGAGGAAGTCGTCCGCACCGGCCACGCTGGCATCGGCGCGGCGGCGCACCTCCCGGCGGCGCGGGGCGGAGAAGGCTGGTCGGTCCGGCGGGCTCATGAGCCCGGCAAGCTTACGGCAAAAGTGCTCGCCGCCGACAGAAAGCGCCGCTGTCCCGACGGACCCGCCGCGGGATACTGGAGCCCATGGCCGGTTGCCGCGACGCCCTCGACGCCTTCGCCCGGCGGCTGTTCCCGCCGCGCTGCGCTCTGTGCGGCGAGCCCTGCACAGGCCCGGATCTGTGCGCCGGCTGCCGCGGCGACCTGCCCGTGATCGGCGGCGCCTGCTGGCGCTGCGGGGAGCCGCTCGTCTCGGGCCCGCTGTGCATCGCCTGCCGGCGTCGTCTCCCGCCCATGCACCGGACGCTGGCGCCGCTGCACTACGCCTTCCCGGCGGACTGGCTGCTCACCGAGCTGAAGTTCAACGCCCGTCTGTGGCACGGGCCCCTGCTGGCCGGGATCATCGTCGAGGCGCTGGCCGCGGTGCCGCTGTCCCGGCCGTCGCCCGGCGCGGTGGTGATCCCGGTGCCATTGCACCGCCGGCGGCTGGCGGCGCGGGGCTACAACCAGGCCCTGGAGATCGCCCGTCCCCTGGCCCGCCGCCTGGGCTGCCGGCTCGACGACGGGCTGGTGCTGAGGGTGCGCGCCACCCGGGAGCAGTCGGCGCTGAGCGCCCGGGCGCGGCGGCGCAACGTGGCCGGCGCTTTCCGGCTGCGCGGGCCGGCGGATTTCTCCCATGCCGTCCTCGTGGACGACGTGGTCACGACCGGCGCAACCACGCGGGAGATCGCCGCACTGCTGCGCCGGGGCGGCTGTGCTCGGGTCAGCGTGGTGGCCGCGGCTCGGGCCGCTCAGCGGAACAGGTAGTCGAGCGCGATGCCGATGAACACCACCATGCCGATGTAGTGGTTGTTCAGGAAGGCGCGGAAGCAGGCGGCGGTATCCCGGTCGCGGATCAGGTACTGATGCCAGGCCATGAAGGCCGCGGCCAGCGCCACGCCCAGGAAATACCACAGGCCCATGGACAGGCGAGAGCCCATGAGCACGAGCCCGAGCAGCATGAGGGCCTGCAGCGCGCCGATCATGAAGCGGTCGGCATCGCCGAACAGGATGGCGGTGGACTTGATCCCCACCTGCAGGTCGTCCGGACGGTCGACCATGGCGTACATCGTGTCGTAGATGATGGCCCAGATCACCGTGACTGCGAACATGAGCCAGGCGACCTCGGGTATCTCGCCGGTCTGCGCGGCGAAGGCCAGCGGTATGGCCATGGCGAAGGCTGCGCCGAGTACCAGCTGGGGTACCGACAGGATGCGCTTGACGAAGGGGTAGATGATCATCAGCACTGCCGCGGCCGCCGCCACCAGCCGGGAGAGCGGATTCAGCAGCGTCACCAGGCCGATGGCGATCAGGCCCAGGCCGACGAACAGCAGGGCCGCCTCGACCACGCTGACCCTGCCCGTGGCCAGCGGCCGCTCCCGGGTGCGGGTCACGTAGGGGTCGAAGCCCCGGTCGGCGATGTCGTTGATGATGCAGCCGGCGCAGCGGGTGACCACCACACCCGCCATGAAGATGGCGAATATCGCCTCGTCGGGGCGTCCCCCGCCCGCCACCCATAACGCCCAGAGGGTGGGCCACATCAGGAGATAGAAACCGATGGGCCGGTCGAGCCGCATGAGGCGTGCATAGACGCCGAGCTGGGCGATCACCACGCCGAGGAAGCCGGGGCGGGTGCTCTGCCCTGCCCGGGCCTGCCTGCGGCCGGCGGCCTCCGTCCTCACAGCGCCGCGCCCTCCGGCGCCGCGAGCCCGGCCGGGAAGTATTCGATCACCAGTATCGGCGCACCGGCCACGCGGATGACCGAGCGACGGGCGAACAGCCGTTCCCGCAGCATGCGCTCGGGCAGCTCCGGGTAGCCGTGGTCGCCGGGCTCGAAGACGGCGTACTGGAACGGCTCCCGGCTGACGCGGTCCAGCCGGGACAGCGCCTCGCCCAGCGGGCGATCGCCCAGCGCCGCGAGCCCGGGAAAGCGGGTCAGCGTGGCGGCCGGGATGACGCTGGAGGCCACCACCACTTCGCCGGCGGCACCGCCCATGCTGATCTCGCGGACGAGCGCCTCGCCGGGGTCGCCGTCCAGGAGGCTGCGCTCTTCCCGGCCGAGCGGCCGGCGGCCCTCGGCGTGGACCGCGAGCCGGAAGCTCGACGGCTGGAACGAGCGGATGCGGGGTGTAAGCAGGCGGTCGTCGGCGAGCCAGCCGATCAGGCCGTCAGGCACCGAGGCCGGGATGGTCCCGGACCACGAGCCGGCGCCCGACGCTTGTTCGTTACCGGGGAGCATGGAGTGCAGAGTGTAGACGAGATCGCGCTCCGTGACAGTGCAGCGGGGGTGCGCAGGCGCTCATACGCTGCCGTAGCGGCTGGCCCCGCCCAGCCAGCGCTGGATGATGGCCTCGGCGTCCGCCGGCGAAACGGCCGCCGCCGCGAGCTGCACCTTTGGCATCAGTGCGGCGTCGCGGCTGAGATCGGCGATGCGCAGCTGCATGGCACCGGTCTGGCGTGTGCCCAGCACCTCCCCCGGACCGCGCAGGCGCAGGTCCTCCTCGGCCACCACGAATCCGTCGCTGGTCTCGCGCAGCACCGCCAGGCGCCGCCGGGCCATCGCGGAGAGCGGCGGGCGGTACAGGAGCAAGCAGGTACTCTCCCGGCTGCCGCGGCCGACCCGCCCGCGCAGCTGGTGCAGCTGGGACAGCCCCATGCGCTCGGCGTTCTCCACGATCATCAGGCTGGCATTCGGCACGTCCACGCCCACTTCGATCACGGTGGTGGCGACCAGCAGCCGCAGCTCGCCGGCCTTGAACGCTTGCATCACCGCTTCCTTTTCGGCGGGCTTCATGCGGCCGTGGACGAGCCCGACGGGGATACCGGGCAGCGCCTCGCCCAGCAGGCGGTAGCTGGCTTCCGCGGCCTGGTAGTCCAGCTGTTCGCTCTCCTCCACCAGCGGACACACCCAGTAGGCCTGGCGGCCCTCGGCGCAGGCCCGGCGCACCCGCTCGATGACCTCCTCGCGCCGGGTCTCCGGCAGCACCACCGTGGTTACCGGCCGGCGACCCGGCGGCAGCTCGTCGATGACCGAGGTATCCAGGTCGGCGTAGGCGGTCATCGCCAGCGTGCGCGGTATCGGCGTGGCCGTCATCACCAGCTGGTGAGGCCGGGTCACGCCCTGCTCGCCCTTCTCCCGCAGGGCGAGCCGCTGGTGGACGCCGAAGCGGTGCTGTTCGTCGATGACCACCAGCGCCAGGTTGTCGAAGGCGACGGACTCCTGGAACAGCGCGTGGGTGCCGATGACCATTGCCGCGCTGCCGTCCGCAATGGCCGCCAGCGCCTCGCGCCGCGCCGCGGAACGCAGGCTGCCGGTGAGCCAGACCGGGCGGATGCCGAGCGGCGCGAGCCAGGCGCCGAAGCTCTTGTAATGCTGCTCGGCGAGGAGTTCCGTCGGCGCCATGAGCGCCGCCTGGCAGCCGGCCGAGATGGCCATCAGGCAGGCGGCCGCCGCCACCACCGTCTTGCCGGAGCCCACGTCGCCCTGCACCAGCCGCAGCATCGGGTGGGGCCGGGCGATGTCCGCCGCGATCTCTGTCAGCACCCGCTCCTGGGCCGCGGTCAGGCGGAAAGGCAGGCTGTCCAGGAAGCGCCGGGCCAGCCCGTCGCCATCGGGCAGCGCCGGCGCCAGCTCATCGCGGATGCGGTGGCGCAGTCGCCGGAGGCTCAGGTGATGGGCCAGCAGCTCCTCGAAGGCGAGACGCTGCTGGCACGGATGCCCGCCCGCCGCGAGTTCCGCCAGATCCACGCCCCGGGGCGGCCGGTGGAGGTATTCCACCGCTTCGGTCAGTGTCGGCAGATCCGTGCGTTCCAGCACCTGCCGCGGCACCAGCTCGGTGGGCGCCTCGCGGCGCATCAGGTCCAGTGCCTCGGCCACCAGCCGGCGCAGCCGGCCCTGCTGCACGCCCTCGGTGGTCGGGTAGACGGGCGTCAGCCGATCTTCCACGGGCGCCGGCTCGTCGGCTCCCAGCAGGCGGTATTCCGGATGCACCATCTCCTTGCCCGCGGGACCCGGGCGGACCTCGCCGTAACAGGCGATGCGCACACCCCGCGCCAGCCGTGCCTGCTGGGAGCGGGAGAAATGGAAGAAGCGCAGGGTGAGCTGTCCGGAGCCGTCGGTGATGCGCACGAGCAGCGCGCGGCGGCCCCGGTAGACGGTTTCGGCCAGCAGTACGTCGCCGGCCACCAGCGCCCGTTCCCCGTGCCGGGCCGCGCCGATTCGCGAGACCCGCGTGCGGTCCTCGTAGCGCAGCGGCAGCAGGAACAGCAGGTCCTCCACCGTGTCCGCGCCGAGCCGGGCCAGCTTTTCCGCCAGGGCGGGCCCGACGCCCTTCAGCGCCGTCAGCGGCGAGCCGAGGCCCGGGCCCGCGGAAGCGCCTTCCGCGTTCACGGCACCAGGATGGCGTCCGCCTCCACATCGACCCCTTTCGGCAGTGCGGCCACGCCGACCGCGGCCCGCGCGGGATAGGGCTCGTCGAAGAACTCGGCCATCACCTCGTTCACCGTGGCGAATTCGGCCAGGTCCGTCAGATAGATGGTGAGCTTCGCCGTATCGGCCAGGCTGCCTCCCGCGGCCTCGGCGATGGCGGCCAGGTTGCGCAAGACCTGCCGCGCCCGGTCGGCGAACTTCCCCTCCACCACCTCCATGGTGGCCGGGTCCAGCGGGATCTGCCCCGATACATAGACGATACCGCCGGCCTCGACGGCCTGTGAATAGGTGCCGATGGCGGCCGGTGCGGCCGGTGTGACCACGTATTTCTTCTGCATGCTCCCTCCGGTCAGGCGCAGTCGCGGGTGACTTTGATGACGCTCGGCATCTTGCGGATGCTGCGCAGCACGTCGGCCAGGTGCTGGCGGTCGCGCACCTGCAGCAGGAAGGTCATCACCGAGGCGTCCTCGTCGCCTTCCCGCACCGAGACCTGCTCGATATTGGAGCGCGCTGCCGAGATGGTGGCTGCCACCTCCGCCAGCACGCCCATGCGGTTGGCGGCGATCATCGTCACCTGGGCGGTGAAGTCCTGGTCGATGTCGCTGCGCCAGTTCACCGTCACCCACTTCTCCGGGT
>CAYQZN010000118.1:0-8246 GCA_964421805.1 uncultured Woeseiaceae bacterium | reverse complement strand
CCCTCTCAAGGCGCGATCCAGTCTCCCGCCCAGCCCTGGCCACAGTCATGGCCACAGTCATGGCCACCGCCATGGCCGCGGTCAGCGCCACGACCGTGGCTGCCGTTACCGGCATGGCTCAAGCGTCGGAAGCGGGCGCGCCGGTGCCCGTCTGCGGTGAGATGCAGCCAGTCGATGAGGTCTATGCCCGCTGCCACGACGGCGAAGTTGCCGCGGCCCGGCTCCGTCTCCCCCGGCTCCGGCCGCCGCCCGCGCAGCCCTTGCGGCAGGGTGGAGCCGGCACTCTCCAGCACGTCACCGGGTCCCGGCTGCACCAGATAGCAGCGGCGGGAACCCGCGGCGCTGGCCCGCCAGCGCTCGTCCGCCAGGGCATCGTCGGCATGCACCCTCGCCCGTCCCTCGAGGCGCAGCTGCACCTTGCGGCCCGGGTCGTACAGCAGCCAGCTCACCGGCGCATCGTCCCGGATCTGCCGGACCTTCGCCGAACGCAAATCGGTGTGACACAGCACCCGGCCGGCTTCCCGGTCGGCGGCCCGCAGCACCACGGTGCGCAGCCGCGGCTCGCCGTCCTCGACGGTGCCCAGCACCGCCGTATGGAAGGGACTGCGGGCGGTGCCCGCCCCCTCCTCCAGGTAACCCCAGCATTGCAGCAGCAGCGCCTCCAGTTCGTCCGGTCGGTCGGTTTCCATGCGCGTCCCCGTCGGTGTGCCGAGGCAGGGATACCGGTCCCGCGCCGCCGCTGCAAGACCCCCGCACGCCGCGCTACACTGGTAACCATGCGGGTCACAGGCAGAAAATCGCTGCACGCGACCGGCGGGCTCAACCGCGCGGCGGCCGCACTGTGCCTGCTGCTCGTCCTGGCGCTGGCGCCCGAGGCGCACGCCTTTCGCTGCGGCAACAAGCTGGTGAGCGAGGGCATGCACATCACGAAGGTGCTCGACCTCTGCGGAGAGCCCGATCACGAGCAGGTACGCACCGTCCTGCGCCGCAACGTCTTCATCGGCAAGACCACGCGCGCGCCGGATTCGGGCGTGATCCGGCGGCACATCTACGGCTGGGGAACGCCGCCCTGGGTGGAGGTCGAAATACGGCAGCTCACCTGGAACTTCGGCCCGAACAAGTTCATGCGGCGGGTCCGCTTCGAGGACGGCATCGTCACCGAGATCGAGACTCTGGAACGGGGCTACGTGGAATAGCGCCCGCTCTTTCGGGGCCAATTGCCAACTGTGTCACGAATTCAGCGGACGGGAAGCTCTAACATAATCCCGAATCCTCACCTCCGGGGCGACGACATGAGCGACAGGAAATTCCGCCGGCTACTCGACCGCAGCAGCGGCCCGGCCACGCTGATCGGCGAGGGCTGCCGCGTGCAGGGCGAGCTCTCCGGCAAGGGCGACTTCGTGATCTGCGGCGAAGTGGAAGGCGACTGCCATCTGGAAGGCACGGTCACCGTGGCGCCGGGCGGACGATGGATCGGCGTGCTGCAGGCCCGCAACGTCGTGCTGGCCGGACAGATCGAGGGGGAGGTGATCGCCCGCGGCAGGCTCGAGATCGCGCCCAGCGCCAGAATCAAGGGTACGGTCACCGGCGAGGCGATCGCCGTCGCCGAGGGGGCGGTGGTGGACGGAGCCATCCGCACGACCGGCCCCCGGGAGCCCGAGACCTTCGTCGAGAAGCGGGCTCAGCAGGACGACGAGGCCCTGACCGGCACCGGCTGAGCGAGCGCCGGTCAGTCCGGCAGGATCTCCACCCGGATGCGGTTATTCACCGCAGCCACCCGATTCCACTCTCCCGCACGCAGCGCGTCGGTCACCGGCGGGTAGGCCAGCACCGGCTCGGTGTTGCCGGCGGTGCCTGTCTCGACCCGGATGCGGCCGTCGTAGCGGGTGTCGACGGTGCCGAGGAAGTTGGCGAAAGCCACCGACTGGCGCAGACCGCGGGTGACGGCCTCCTCGGCCGACAGGCCCAGCCGGTCGCAGCCGGTCAGCGGGACATCGGCCGGCGCCACCTCGTAGTCGTCGCCGCCGGTCTCCTGCAGGCAGAAGTCGCCCACGTGGGAGACCACGCGGACCCGGCCGACGAACCCCATGGCGTCCAGCCGATCCAGCAGTTCCTCCAGCACGAGCCGCTGCTCTTCGCCGAAGGCGAGTTCCGCCCAGGCGTAGCGGCCGTTCTGGTTCACCGCCCACTGCACCGCTTCCAGCGCCTGGTCGAGCGCGCTGGCGTAGCCGGCACGGGTCTGGCTCATGCGTTCCTCGATGGTGACGGTGCCGTCGGCCATGAGCGCCTGGCGGTTGCGCAGCTGCTCCAGCAGCTGTTCGGAGCGGACGCGCTCCGCCTGCCACTGGCGCTCGGCCTTGATGTAGAGCCAGCCGAAAGCGAGCGCCGCCACGGTCAGCACGGCGACCGCCGCCAGCGCCACCCGCGGCAGCGCGCCGCCGGACGCGGGCGCCTCGTCGGCATCGGGGTCGCGGCGGTTGCCGATCTCGTCGGCCACGCGCGCGGCGATGGATTCATAGCTGTCGATGAGATCGCGGCGAATGATGGAACGCTGCTGCTCGAACAGGTCCTGGATCATCTCCCGCAGGCCGACGTCCAGTCCGGAGAGCGCCTGCAGATCGGCCGCGGTGTCGCCGCTGGACCGGGCGATGCCCGCCTGGCCGCCGTCGGGCGCCGCCTCCGCGCTGGATTCGATGAGGCGCAGCGACTCGAGCACCTTCGAGACCTCGACCGGCGCCACCTGTTTCGGCAGCACACCCACCGCGCCGAGGGCGCGCGCCTGGCCCACGTACAGTTCCCCCTCCTGGGAGGTGTACATCATGATGGGGATGGTGGCGGTGTCGGGGTTGTCCTTGATGGCCCGCACCGCCTCGAAGCCGTCCATGCCCGGCATCATGTGATCCATGAAGATCACGTCGGGGCGATGGTCGGCGAGATATTCCAGCGCCTGTTCGGCCGATTCGGCCGTGGCCACCTCGAGCTCGTGGCGCTCGAGCAGACGACGCAGCACCACCCGCGCCGAGCGCGAGTCGTCAACGATCAGTGCGCACTTCTTGTCCATCCCCAGTCCGTCCAGGCCGCTCCTGCCACGCAACCTCGTCGCGGATCGGGTCATTCTACACGCGGCAGGCCGGCTGCACCGGACTGACGACGGTTGCGGACGCCGGCCCGGCGGCATTTCACGGCACTCGCCGCTCGCGCCCCGGCTGGGGTAGACTCTGGACGCGAGGGAGAGCGAACGACTTCCCCAAGAAGAAGAATAAGCAAAACCGGAGGAGTGGCCATGCTGGAGCCCGTCACGGGTCATCGCGGGGATACCGCGGCGCGCAGGACCGCGAGGTCCGGGTCGGCCTGACGGCCACCGGCTCCGCTATGTGGCGGAAACTGCTGCCGAAATACCTGACGACGGCGATCGCGCTGTCGGTGGCCATCGTCTGCACGGTGGCCGGTCTCCTCGTGGTCAACTACACCCACCTCGCCGGCGAACTCAGTGAGGCAGGCGTCGCGCAGAAAGAAGAGCTGCTGACCCGCCAGTTCGAGGCCCGCGTGCTGGAGTCCGTCGCGGCGCTGGAGCGCGAAGTGGACGCGCCGCTCGCCGGCGGCGACGAAGACACCGTGCAGGCGGTGCTCGACGAAGCGCTGGCGGATCTGGGCATGCTGCGGGGCCTCGCGATCATCGACGCCGAGAACCGGCCGGTTCTCGGCGCCGGCGCACCCATCGCGCCGGATGCCGCCGTGCTGGCGCTGGGCGCGCCCTACTGGGGAGAAGACACCGTCGTTGCCGTGCGGCCCATCCGCGCGGGCGGCGAGACCATCGGCGAGCTGCAGGCAGAGTTCGCCCAGACGGAGGTGGTCCAGGGGATCGCGGGATTCCGCCAACGGCTGGATTCGGTCACCCGGGAACATCGCAACCGCGCCTTCGTCCGGCTGCTCGTATTCACACTGCTGATACTGCTGGCATGCGCCGCGCTCGCGTGGTTCACGGCGCGGCGGCTCGTCCTGCCGATCCAGGAACTGATCCGCCAGGCCCGGGACGTCAGCGGCGGCCACTACGGCGAGCGGATGGCGGTGGCGCGGACCGACGAACTCGGCGACCTCGCCACGGCATTCAACGAGATGCGCGAGACGCTGCGCGACACCACCATCTCCCGCGACTATCTGGACCGCATCCTGAACAGCATGAGCGACGGTGTGATCGTCTGCGGCCCCGACGGGCGGATCGCCCGGGTGAACACGGCCATCGGCCGGCTGCTCGGCTACCGCTCGGAGGAACTCGTGGGTCTGCCCGTCACCGACCTGGTGGCATCGGAGTACCGGCGCAAATTCCGCTCCGAACCGGAAGGCGGCGCACCGAGCGAGTCGGTGTTCGTCACGCGCGGCGGGCAGCACGTGCCGGTTTCCTGGACCGGCTCGGCGCTGCGCGGCGACGACGGCGGAGCCGACGGGCGCATCTTCGCCGTACAGAACATCACCGAGCGCAAGCGTGCGGAGCAGCGCATCCGTTATCTCGCCCGGATCGACGCCCTCACCAAGGTACCGAACCGCATGCAGTTCCAGCACCTGCTGCAGCGGGCCATCGCCAGGGCGCGCCGCGAGCGCCGCTGCCTGGCGCTGCTCTACATCGACGCCGACCACTTCAAGGACATCAACGACACCTTCGGCCACCTGGCCGGGGATACCACGCTGGAGACGATGACCGAGAGGCTGATCCGCGAGCTGCCGGAGAAGACCGTGATCGGACGGCTCGCGGGAGACGAGTTCGCCGTCGTCCTGGAGCACATACGGGATGAGGAGCACGCCGAAGGCGAGGTATCGGAGGTGGCCGGCCGCCTGCTCGCCGCACTCGCGGAGCCCTTCCACGTGCAGTCCAACGAAGTCTTCATGACGGCGAGCATCGGCGTCGCCTTCTACCCGGAGGACGCGGGCAACGTCATCGATCTCATCCGCAACGCGGACGCGGCGCTGTACCACGCGAAGAAGGCAGGCGGTAACAGCCACCGCTTCTATCGGCCCGAGATGAACGAGGCCGCGGTGGAGCGGCTGATGCTGAAAAGCCGTCTGCGCCGCGCCTACGAGCGCGACGAACTGCTGCTGCAATATCAGCCGAAGTACAACCTGCGCGACGGCAGCATCATCGGCGCGGAGGCGCTGGTGCGCTGGGAGCTGCCGGACCGGGGCCTGATCCTGCCCTCCGAGTTCATCCCGCTCGCGGAGGAGAGCAACCTGATCGTGGAACTCGGGGAGTGGGTGCTGGAACGGGTCTGCTCGGATTATCGCCGCTGGCAGCAAACGCTGCCGCTGCCCGGACGGGTGGCGGTCAACCTCTCGCTGAAGCAGCTGCGGCAGGCCAATTTCCTGCAGCGCGTCGATCAGATCGTGCGTCGCCACGGCGTCTCTCCCACCTGCCTGGAGCTCGAGATCACCGAGACCACGCTGATGGAAGACACGCAGCGCACGATCCGCATGCTGGACGACCTCTACGCCATGGGCCTGCATCTGGCCATCGACGACTTCGGCACCGGCTACTCGTCGCTGAGCGCGCTGCAGCAGTTCCCCATCAGCACGCTGAAGATCGACAAGTCCTTCGTGCGCGATGCCGCCGTGGACCCCGACGACGCCACGATCGTGGCGACGATCATCGAGATGGGCCGCAGCCTGAAAATGGACGTGGTGGCCGAGGGAGTGGAGACCGAGGAGCAACTCGCGTTCCTGCAGACACTGGACTGCACCTACGTGCAGGGCCTGCTGTTCGGCGAGCCGATGAGCGCCGACGACTACCTGGCGCTGCTGATCGCGCAGCAGGACGGCACGGACACCCATCGGGCACTGTTCGCCTGAAACCTGTAATTTCCCGTTATATCAGAGAGTTGGGACCCGACTTCACGCCGACGGGGCATTGATGATTAAATGACGGCCTCGTCCGCGGCGCCCTCCGACCGCCGCCGCGTCGCAACGAAAGACTGTCAATCCGGAGGATCAGGCTCATCATGAAAAGCTTCAGACTCGCCGTCGTTCTCGGTCTCGCGGGCTTCGCTGCCGCCGCGCAGGCAGAATGCGTGTACCCCGAACAGAACGTGGAGATGCCGGACGGCACGACGGCCACGCAGGAAGAGATGGTCGACGCGCAGAAAGCCGTCAAGGCCTACATTGCGGATATGGAAGCCTACCTCGCCTGCCTCAAGGAAGAGCATGTCGCCGCAGCCGCGGAGGCGGGCGACGTAGACGAGGAAGTCGCCGCCAAGCGGGAGGCGATGTTCACCAAGCGCCACGATGCCGCGGTGGATCAGATGCACCTCATCGGCGCCCGCTTCAACGAGCAGGTCCGCGCCTACAAGGGTCAGAGCGACTAGAGCAGCCAGAGCCGCTGATCGGGCGGGCCGTGGCGGCGGGACGCCGCGGCCGGCTCACCAGCGGTACTTGTCGAAGTTCTCGGGATTGGCCCAGTTCTCGGGCGAGTTCCACTCCCGCTCCCGGTTGAAGCTGTCGCGGTCGTAGAGATACGCACCGGCGTCCGCATCCGGGCTCGGGTGGTGTTCGAAGCCCAGGGCGAGCATCTGCCGGGACTCGAAGCGGCGGGCGGCCTCGCCGGCTACCAGCAGTCGCCGGGTATGCAGATCGCGCAGGCGCCCCAGCAGCGACTCGTCCGCGGCGGCGAGATCGAGCACGAGGCCCAGGTCGTAGATGCCCAGGCCGTCCAGGTCGGCGACAGTGGCGTCGGCAGTCAGGCGGTCGCAGTCGCGGCCGGCCGGCGCGTCGGCCCCGATCACCAGCAGGGATGCGTCTCCGGGCAGGGCAGCCAGCTCGCCGGCCACCGTCAGGGGCGCGTCCTGCGCGCCGCCGGCCTGGCTGTGGGACGGCTCCCCGCTCATCCCCTCAGAGCCGGTTTATCTCGCGGCGGAGGCCTTCCTGGGGATCGGTGACGATGCGCTCCAGCACCCGCACACGCTCCTCCAGTTCCCGGAGCCGGGCCAGCGTGGCCTCCCATTCCTCGTCCCGTTTCGGCTCTGCCTCCCGCCGGTGGTGGCGCAGGTACTCCTTGGCGATGCCCGCCAGCAACACGATCGCGACCAGGGCGATGACGAAGATATGGGCAGAACTCATCGGTCAATACCTCCCGGTCCCCGGCGTGCCTCCAGCTCCCGGAATTCCCGGTCCAGATCGAAGCGCGGCGACGTGACGTAGCGCTCCATGCGGGCCAGGCGGCTGTCCAGCCGCTGGAAGCGGCGGCGTATCTCCGCCATGGTCGCCTGGGGCGACGAGCGCAGCGCCCGGCGGAAATCCGGATCCTCGCGCGCCGCTTCCGGCGCCATCGTCCGATAGGGTATCAGCAGTGCGATGCCGAAGTAGATCAGCAACGTCATCGGCGCCGATATGAAGAACGCGACGACGGCGAGGATGCGAGTGACCTTGAGGTCGAACCCGAAGTAGTCCGCGATTCCCGCGCATACGCCGAAGATCATGCCGCGCTCGCGGTCGCGGTAGAAACGTCTCTCCTGGATTCTCTCGCTCACAGACGGTCTCCCATGCTCGTGCCGCGACGCCAGAACTCACGCTCGCGGTGGTGGTCCCGCACGCTCAGCGGCCGGTCGCGGAGCAGCAGTGCGGCCACCAGGTAGGTGAGTCCGACCGGCACCGGCGCGACCAGCAGGGCGGCCAGCGCCACCCCGCGCACCAGCAGTGCGTTGAGGTCGAAGTAATCGGCGATGCCGGCGCAGAGCCCGAGTATCAGGCCGTTCTCCCGGTCCCGATAGAGCCTGCGCAGACGGCCGTCTAGCTCGTGGAACGGGTTCTGGTTCATGTCTTCCTCCTCCAGTCCGGGACCTCGTCGTCGAGGATGGTCTCCAGTGCGTTCAGCCGGCTCTCCATGTTCTGCGACAGCGTCCAGATCTCCTCGAGCATCTCCTCTTCGGTGCCGGAGAGCTCGCGGGACTTCTTCCACTTCGTCACGTAGTGGAGGATGATCCACAGCGGCAGAACGATCGTGACGAAGAGGATTCCGAGTATGTACATCGTCTCGCCCATTTATGCCTGATTCCCGCCTTCGGTCGCGCTGCCCGCCTGCTTGCCCGCACGCCGGCGCTTCAACTCCGCCAGCTCCCGGTTGACCGATTCCTCGGCTTCCAGACTGGCGAACTCGTGCTCGAGCCCCTTGGGCTGGCCCATGTCGTAGGCCTCGACGCGGCCCTCGACATCGTCCATGCGGCGCTCGTACTGCTCGAAGCGCACCAGCGCGTCCTCGATCTTGT
>CAYQZN010000117.1:0-8252 GCA_964421805.1 uncultured Woeseiaceae bacterium | reverse complement strand
CGAGGGTGACGTAGACGAGCTGGTTCGGCGGCGGCGGCGGCACGTGGATGCAGGCACCGAAATAGGGCACCAGCAGGAACTCGCTGATGAGGCCGCCCTCGTCGGATTCCAGCGGCACGATGAAGCCCGGCAGCTGCACCGTGCGCCCGTCCAGCGCCAGGACCGGTGCACTGGAGGTCACGGCCAGCGGGTCGCTCGACGTCTTCGCCGGCACCATCTCCTCCCAGGTGAGCTTGGGAGCGTCCTGGCCCGGGGCGCTCGAGGCGGCGAGCAGGAGCGCCAGGGAGGCGGCGAGTCGTATTGCACTGGTCATAGGCGACTGGTCATAAGCGTAGGGTCACAAGCGTATGGTCATCCCGTCGGCCAGCGAGTTGCGGTAGGCACGCCAGGCGGGCAGAGCGCCCAGTGCGAGGCCCGCCGCCGTGACGACGGCGACCACCACGGCCTCCGCGCTGCCGGGCCAGACGCTCTCCAGCAGGATACCGGTGCGAGTCTGGATGGGCGAGGCGAGTGCGCCCAGCACGGCCGTCTTCAGCGCCACGCCGAGCAGGGCGCCGGCGCCGGCCAGCAGCCCGGCCTCGGAGACCAGCAGCAGGAAGACCTGGCGCGGGCGGGCGCCCACCGAGCGCAGGATGGCCATCTCCCGACGGCGCTCGTTCAGCGTGCCGAGGATGGCCACCAGCATGCCGACCAGGCCTGTCAGCACCGCCAGGGCACCGACTGCGAGCAGCGCATTCTCCGCCACGCCGATCACCGACCAGAGCTCGAACAGGGCGACGGCCGGGATGACCGCGGTGAGCGGCTCGTCCGCATACTCGTTGATGGTCCGCTGCAGCCGCAGCACCTGCACCCGGGACTCCAGGCCGAGGAGAAACGCCGTAATCTCGCCGGGTCCGCCATGTTCGCCAGCCTCGCCGGATTCCGCGGCTGTACCATGGTCGTGGCCGCCGTCGTCCGCCGGCGCAGGGGCGAAGGACGGCGTCGCAGTCTCGTGGACGCGGTCCAGGGTCGCGAGGCTCACGTAGACCGCCCGGTCGGCGACGGTTCCCGTCGGCGCCAGTATCCCGGCGACCGTGACCGGGTGGCGGTCGTGCTTCAGGAAGCTGGTGGCGCCCAGCCCGTGGGCGATGACGATCTCGTCGCCCACGTCGTGGTCGAGCTCCCGTGCCGCCGCCGCGCCGAGCACCGCTTCGGTTCCCGCGCCGAATGCCTGTCCGGCCGTCATCTCCAGGCGGCTATCGCGGCCATAGCGGAAGTGGCGGAAGTAGGCCTCCGTGGTGCCGACCACGGCATGGCCCCGGTAGGAATCACCCAGGCTGAGCGGGATGCTCCAGTCCACGCCCGGTGCCGTGGCGAAGCGCTCGTAGCTCTGCCAGGAGACGTTGTTGCTGGGCTGGCCGATGCGGAACACGGCATACAGCAGCAGGTTGACGCCGCTGGTGCGCGGCCCCACGAGCAGATCCGTGCCCGCGATGGTGCTGGCGAAACTCTGCCGTGCGCTCTCTCGCATCTCCTGGACGCCGAGGACGAGCAGCACGCTGAGCGCCACCGCGCAGCAGGTCAGAGCGGCGCTGGCACGCCGTGACGCGATGCTGCGGAGCGCGAGCCGCGCGATGGGAAAGCGGGTGCTCACGGCGTGCCCCCGGTCAGTTCGCGCATGGGGATGACCCGGTCGAACAGCGGCTCCAGCGAGCGCTCGTGGCTCACCATGATCAGGGTGGCATTCACGCGCTCGCATTCCTCCTGCAGCAGCGCGAGGAAGGCCGCCCGGCTGTCCTCGTCGAGTGCCGAGGTGGGCTCGTCCGCGATCACGATCTCAGGGTTGCCGATGAGTGCCCGCGCCGCCGCCACCCGCTGCTGCTGGCCGATGCTGAGCTGCGCCGCGGAGGCGGGAGCCGCGTCCGGCAGGCCGAGTTCGGCGAGCAGACGGTGCGCCGCGGCCTCCTCGCTGCCGTCGCTCGCGCGGGCGCGGGCGAGACGCCGGGCGGAGAAGCGGCAGGGCAGCAGCACGTTGTCGAGCACCGGCAGATAAGGCAGCAGATTGAACAACTGAAAGATGATCCCGAGGTGTTCGGCGCGGAACCGGTCCCGCTCGGCCCCCCGCAGTGCCGACAGGTCCGTGCCCAGCAGCGATACCGTGCCGGTCACGGGCGTGAGGATGCCGGCGAAGAGATTCAGGAGCGTGGACTTGCCGGAGCCGCTCGCGCCGCGCACGAGCACCTTCTCGCCGGGCGCGATCGCCAGCGCCGGAATGTCCAGCAGCGGCGCCGACGGCTGCCAGCCGAAGCGGAGGCGGGTGGCTGCAAGCACCGGCGGCGGACCGTTTTGCGTCGCGTCGTGCATCATGAGGGGGATCGGGTGCCGGCCGGCGCGGGGCGCCGGCGCGAGGTGTCGTCTGTGCCGATAGTATACTAAGCTCTGCGGCGGCAATGGTCGCGACAGTCGCAACAATTGCGACGATCGCAATAACAGTGGCAGCAACGTGAGCAAGGCGTGGACATAAAGGGAGAGTACAGGATCGCCAATACCCGTGATCGGGTGTGGCTGGCGCTGAACGACCCCGAGGTCCTCCGGCGCTGCATCCCGGGCTGCGAGTCCCTGGAACGGGTCTCCGACGAGGAGATGCAGGCCAAGGTGATGGCCGCCATCGGGCCGGTGAAGTCGCGCTTCAATACGACGCTTACGCTGGAGGATCTGAACCCGCCGGCGAGCTACCGCCTCGTGGGCGTCAGCAAGGGCGGCGCGGCCGGTTTCGGCAAGGGTTCGGCCGACGTCGAACTGGTGGAGGACGGCGAGATCACCGTGCTGCGCTACGATGCCCGGTTCAAGGTGGGCGGCAAGCTCGCCCAGGTGGGCTCCCGCCTGGTGCTGGGCGCCACGAAGAAGACGGCCGACGATTTCTTCGCCAATTTCTCCCGCGAACTCGACCCGGGCGCGACGAAGATCGAGGTGGAAGAGGCCGAGGCGTCGGGCGGCGCGGGCATCGGGCGCAAGACTGCCTGGGCGGTGGCAGGCGCCGCCGCGGTACTGGTGCTGCTGTGGCTGCTGTTCGGCCTGTAGGATCCATGCATAAAGTCGAATTCGAACTGAACGGAGAGCCGGTGAGCGTCGAGGTTGAGGCCCGCACGCTGCTGGTCGACGCCCTGCGCGGCGGCCTGGGCAAAACGGGCACCCACGTCGGCTGCGACACCAGCCAGTGCGGCGCCTGCGTGGTGCACCTGGACGGGCGCTCCGTGAAGAGCTGCTCGCTGCTGGCGGTGCAGGCCGCCGGGCGGCGGGTCACCACCATCGAGGGCATCGGTGCGGACGGCGGCCTGCATCCGCTGCAGGCGGCATTCCGGGAACACCACGGTCTGCAATGCGGCTACTGCACGCCCGGCATGATCATGAGCGCGCTGGATCTCCTGCAGAGCAACCCGGACCCGGACGACGCGGAGATCCGCGAGTGGCTCGAGGGCAACCTCTGCCGCTGCACCGGCTATCACGGCATCGTGCGTGCGGTGCTTGCGGCCGCCGCCGAGATGCGTGGGCAGGGCTGAGATGTACGACTTCGAGTATCACCGTGCGGGCAGCGTGGACGAGGCGGCGGAGCGGCTGGGCGCTAATACCGAGGCGAAGGTGCTGGCCGGCGGCATGACGCTGCTGCCCACCATGAAGCTGCGACTCGCCCAGCCGGACGTGCTGGTGGATCTCGGCGGGGTGGAGGAACTGCGCGGCGTCAGCGGCAGCGACCCGGTGGTGATCGGCGCCACGACCACCCACGGCGAGGTGGCGGCATCGGCGCAGGTCCGCGACCACATCCCCGCGCTGGCGGCGCTGGCGGCCGGCATCGGCGACGCCCAGGTGCGCAACCGGGGCACCATCGGCGGCTCGCTGGCCAACAGCGATCCGGCGGCGGACTATCCCGCGGCGGTCCTTGGACTGGGCGCGACCATCCGCACGAATCGGCGCCGGATACCCGCCGGGCAGTACTTCCGCGGCATGTTCGAGACCGCGCTGGAACCGGACGAGATCATCGTCGCGGTGAGCTTCCCGAAGCCGACCCGTGCCGGCTATGCGAAATTCGCCAACCCGGCCTCCCGCTATGCCGTCGTCGGGGTATTCGTAGCGGACACGGCCGAGGGCCTGCGAGTGGCCGTCACCGGCGCCGGGCCCTGCGTGTTCCGTGTCGCCGAGATGGAGGCGGCGCTCAGCCGGGACTTCTCGCCGGAGGCCCTGGCCGGCATCGAGGTGCCCGCCGACGATCTGAACGAGGATCTGCACGCGAGCGCCGAGTACCGTGCCCACCTGATCAGTGTGATGGCGCGGAGAGCGGTCGCCGCCGCCCGTGGCTGAGGGCGGCGGTCAGCCGGCGCGGATCCCGGCATCGGTCGACGATACCGTCGCCCTGCTCGCCGAGGGCAGCTACGTGACCGGACGCGACCTCGCCACCGCCGTCTACCTGGCGCTGAGCCTGCCGCGGCCGCTGCTGCTGGAGGGCGAGGCGGGCACGGGCAAGACCGAGGTGGCGAAGGTGCTCGCCGAGCGGCTAGGCCGCCGGCTGCTGCGGCTGCAGTGCTATGACGGTCTGGATCTGGCTTCGGCGGCCTACGAGTGGGACTACCCGCGGCAGATGCTCGCCATCCGGCTGGCCGAGGCCCGCGGCGAGGGCGGCGTGGTCGCCGACGACATCTACTCCGCCGAGTACCTGGTCAAGCGGCCCCTGCTCGAGGCACTGGAGCCGGCGCCGGGCGGCGCGCCGGTGCTGCTGATCGACGAACTGGACCGGGCCGACGAGCCCTTCGAGGCCTTCCTGCTCGAGATCCTCTCCGACAATCAGATCACCATCCCGGAGTTCGGCCGGGTGAGGGCGCCCGTGCCGCCCGTCGTGGTGATCACCTCGAACCGTACCCGCGAGATCCACGACGCGCTGCGCCGCCGCTGCCTGTATCACTGGGTGGAATACCCGTCCGCCGAGGTCGAGCGTGAGATCCTGGCGCGAAAGTGTCCGGCGGTGACCGCCGAGCTCGGAGCGCAGATCATCGATTTCGTGCAGGGGCTGCGGGAGGCCGACCTGTACAAGCGGCCCGGGGTGGCCGAGACGCTGGACTGGGCGGCGGCGCTGACGCAGCTGGGCGCCGACCGGCTGGATGCCGGCGTCGTCGACTCGACGCTGGGGGCGCTGCTGAAGTACCAGGACGACATCGCGCGGGTCCGCGACGAGGAGCTCGGGAGGCTGCTGGGCAGCGGAGCGCAGCAGGCGCCCGGGTGAGCGCCGACGGGACTGCGGCCGGAGAGGCCTTCCGCGAACACCTGATCGTGTTCGTGCGCACCCTCCGTCATGCCGGCCTCGGTCTCGGGCCGGGCGACACCCGCGGCGCGCTCGAGGCGGCGGCGGCGACCGGAATCCGCGATCGCGACGATCTGCGCCGCGCGCTGGCGGCGTCGCTGGTGCGCAGTCCCCGGGACATGCCCCTGTTCCGGCAGGCTTTCGGTCTGTTCTTCGAGCGGCCCCAGGCGCTGCGCCGGCTGGCCGGGGCGGTCGCGGACACCGGCGCGGCCGGCGCAGGCGGCACAGCGGAGGATGGGCTCGGCCGCCTCGCCCGGGCGCTGGCGGCCGCGGGGCACGGCCGGGAGCGTCCCCGTGATACCCGCGGAGCGCAGCAGCGCCCGAGCGGCGGTGCTTCGGCGCTGGAGGTGCTGCGGCGCAAGGACTTCGAGCAGATGAGCGCGGAGGAGCGGAGCATGGCCCGGGCGATGCTCCGCGAGGCGGCACTGCCCCTGGCGACGCTGCGCACCCGGCGCTACACCACTCACGCCCGCGGGGCGCGCCCCGATCTGCGCGCGACGCTGCGCCGCGGTGTGCGACAGGGCGGCGAGTTCATGCAACTCGAGCGCCGTCGCCCGCGCCGCCGACCGCCGCCGATGGTGCTGCTGGCCGACATCTCCGGGTCCATGAGCCGATACACGCGCATGTTCCTGCATTTCGCGCACGCACTCACCGCGCGGGGAGAGCGGGTGCACACGTTCCTGTTCGGCACCCGGCTCAGCGCGGTCACGCGCCGGCTGCGCGACCGGGACCCGGACCGGGCGCTGGCCCTCGTCGCCGACGAGATTCGCGACTGGGACGGCGGCACCCGCATCGCGGACTCGCTGCACGAGTTCAACCGTGACTGGGGTCGGCGGGTGCTGGGGCAGGGCGCGCTCGTGTTGCTGCTCACCGACGGGCTCGAGCGCGACCCGGATGCACGACTCGGCCGCGAGATGGAGCGTCTCGGCAAATCCTGCCGCCGGCTCGTCTGGCTGAATCCGCTGCTGCGCTATGATGAATTCCGGCCGCGGGCGCGCGGCATGCGGCTCATGCTGCCGCATGCCGACGAACTGGTCCCGGCCCACAGCGTCGACAGCCTGGAAGGCCTCGCGGCCCGGCTCGGCGCCTCCCTGCAGGCAAGGAGGCAGACACGTACACGATGAATACCAACGAGATGCTGCGCCGATTCTCCGAGTGGCGCGAGGCGGGCCGGCGCCTCGTACTCGCCAGCGTGTACGAGACGGCCGGCTCCACTTACAGCAAGGCCGGCACGCAGATGCTCATCACCGGCGACGGCGACTTTCAGGGGCTGCTGAGCGGCGGCTGTCTGGAGGGCGACCTCGCGGAGCGCGCCGCGCGGGTAAGCGCCTGCGGAGAACCGGACACGGTCACCTACGACCTCGGCGGCGCCGACGACGAGCTGTTCGGGCTGGGCGTCGGCTGCGACGGCACCATGCGCATCTTCCTGCAGCCGCTGCCGCGGCCCGACTGCCAGCCGTTTGCCGCCGTGGCCGAATGCCTGCAGGGCGATGAGGCTGCCGTGCTTGCGACGGTGATCGAGAGCGCGGCCACCGTGGCCGAGCCGGGGCAGTTCGCTTTGCTGGACCGCCGGGGCGTCCGCCACACGACTCTGAGCGGATCGGTATCGGGCGCGGTGGAGCAGGCGGCGATGCCGCATCTGGAGAGCGGCAGCTCCGCCACTGACACCGTCTCACTGCGTGATGGCGACGTGACCGTGCTGTTCGCCGCCATCCTGCCGCCGCCCCGCGTGCTGGTGCTGGGCGCCGGACTGGACGCGGTCCCCCTCGTGGACCTCGCCGCCCGCCTGGGCTGGCGTGTCACGGTGCGCGATCACCGGCCGGCCTATTTCGACAAAGGCGACTTCGGCCGGGCCGAGCAGTGCATCACCGGCGCTGCGGAGGCACTGGACGACAGGGAGCTGGGGCGCTACGCGGCGGTGATGGTCATGAGCCACCACCTCGCCACCGACCGCGCCTATCTGCGGGCTCTGGCGGAGAGCGCCGTCCCCTACGTGGGACTGCTGGGGCCGCGCCGGCGTCGCGAACAGCTGCTGGCCGACCTGGGCGAGGCCGGCGACAGCCTGGACTCCCGGCTGCACGGCCCGGCCGGCCTCGATCTCGGGGCACGCGGCGCCGAGAGTATCGCCCTGTCCATCGTCGCGGAGATCCACGCGGTGCTGGCCGGCACCAAAGCGCCGGGCCGCCCGCTCGGCTCGCCCTGAGAGCGGCGGGTTATGCCTCAGTCGGTATCCGTGCCGAGGAACAGACCGATCACATAATCGGCGTAACCGCCGGCGCCGTCGTCGAGGGCGTTGCGCCCGGTCAGCTGCTCGTACTGGGCGCCGAACGAGACGGCGCAGCCGGTCGCGCCCAGCAGCGCGACGCAGACCTGGGCCGGTTCGCCGCCGGTGATAAAGCCCCGCGACTGCAGCGACTCGAGCAGCGGCACCAGCATCCCGAACAGCCGTCCCATATGGTTGTCCGTGAGCCAGCGGGCCCGGTCACCGCCCTCCGCGGATGCGTCACGGACGAAGTGATACCACTCGGGGTGCTCGGCGGAGTAGAGCGTCAGTGTGCGGATGGCTGCGGTGAGCCGCTGGCGGTCGTCACCGGCCTCCGCGCCCGAGACGACGCGCTCCAGGCGCTCGTTGAGTTCGCCCAGCAGGTGGTCGGCGGCAGCCTGCCAAAGGCGCGCCTTATTGCGGAAATGGTAGGTGATCAGCGGATGATGGACCCCGGCGCGCTCGGCGATATCCCGGGTGGCCGCGCCGGCGTAGCCGGCCTCGGCAAATGCGGCGACGGCCGCGTCCACGAGCCGCCGTCGGGTGTCCAGGCTGCGGCGCTGCATGCGCCGGCCGGTGCTGGCAGCACTTTGTGTGGTCATTCGGAAATCCCATGCGAAAAGTGTGTGGTTCTTCGATGGGGAGAATGCCAATTGGTTC
>CAYQZN010000116.1:0-8482 GCA_964421805.1 uncultured Woeseiaceae bacterium | reverse complement strand
CCTTGCCCGGCATCATCGGCCTGATCGTCGAGCATGCGTTCACCATCGAGGCCGTGACCGGGGGCGCGGTATTCTGGGGCGTGAAGCGCGGCATCTTCTCCAACGAGGCGGGCCAGGGGACGGGGCCCCATGCCGCCGCCGCCTCCGAGGTGGATCACCCGGCGCAGCAGGGGCTGGTGCAGGCGTTCTCCGTGTACGTGGACACCTTGTTCGTGTGCACGGCCACCGCGCTTATGATCCTGATCACCAACTCCTACAACGTCGTCGACGGCAACGGCACGCCACTGGCCGGGTTCCATTTCGTGGACGCCGGCATCGACCCGAACACGCCCACCTTCACGCAACTCGCGGTAGAGAGCGCATTGCCCGGCTTCGGCAAGCCCTTCGTGGCCATCGCGCTGTTCTTCTTTGCCTTCACGACGCTGCTGGCCTACTACTACATCGCGGAGACCAACGTCGCCTATCTCCGCCGCTTCTTCCGCATCCCCTACGAGCTCACCATCCTCAAACTGGTCCTCATGGCCTCGGTGTTCTACGGTGCGCTGCGCACGGCCAGCCTGGCCTGGGGGCTCGGCGAGATCGGTGTCGGGCTCATGGCGTGGCTGAACATCGTGGCCATCCTGATCCTGTTCTTCCGGGCGCACCCGGCCATGACCGCACTGTGGGACTACGAGCGCCAGCGCCGGGCCGGGGTCGAGCGCTATACCTTCGACCCCGAGCAGCTCGGCATCCGTAACGCGGACTTCTGGCGGGAGCGTCTGCACAGGACGCGCAACGCAGACGGTTGAGGCGAGCGATGGCGCGGCACCGCAACGAAGATTCCCCCTGGGTGCTGGGTCTCAGCGCCTCCCACAACGGCGCCGCCTGCCTGCTGCACGGCGACCGCATCGTGGCGGCCATGCAGGAGGAGCGGCTTGCCGGCAAGAAGCGTGCCCGCCTGCAGGGCGCACGGCCTTCGCTCGCGGTCCGCTATTGCCTCGGCCAGGGCGGCATCACCGCGACGGACCTCGACCTGGTCGTCCTCTGCGCGCAGAGCGATACCCGACTGCCGGAGAACGACGTCGGCGCCAACCCGGATCTCGCCGTCCGGACCCACGGCACGCCGATTCTCACCCTCTCCCATCACGCCGGCCACGCGGCGAGCGCCTTCGCCACGTCCGGGTTCGAGGAGGCCGCCAACCTGGTGGTCGACGGCATGGGATCGCCGGACAGCGACCTTGCCGCGGACGAGCGGGCGGCCATCATCGACACCGTCGTGAGCGGCGGCGAAACCACCTCGCTGTATCGCTCGGAAGGCACGGTACTGAGCGCCGTGGAGAAGCACCTGGCCGAGGGCGGCCGCTGGCTGAAGCCGGCGCCGGCGGGCGCCTCGATGCCCGGCTTCGCGAGCCTGGGCGGCCTCTTCTCGGCGGCGGCGCAGCAGATCTTCGGCGACCCCATGGAGGCCGGCAAGGTGATGGGGCTCGCCCCCTACGGCAGGCCGACAATCCCCGCCGCCGAGTTCTTCGAGATCCGGGACGGCTGCTTTCACTTCTCGGACGCCGTGCCCCGCCGGTTTGACGCGGGTCAGCGCTGGCCGGACGACCGGGAGGCCTGCGCGGAGCTCGCCGCCTCCGTGCAGAACGCGCTGGAGGTGGCGCTGCTCCACCTCGTCGCCGGCGCCCGCGAATGCTGCGGCAGCCGCAACCTGGTCTACTCCGGCGGCGTCGCGCTGAACAGCGTCGCCAATGAGCGCATCATCCGCGAGGGCGGCTTCGAGCGGGTCTATGTGATGCCGGCGGCCGAGGACTCCGGACCTGCCGTCGGCGCCGCCTACCACGGGCTCTGGCATCTCACGGGCGAGTACACGCCGCGGGCGCTGGAGCGCGACGGCTTCGGCGCAGTCTACGGCGACGGCGAGGTGGCGCGCGCCATCGAGGGCACGCCTGCCATCATCGAACGCGACACGACCGACGCGGTGGCAGAGGCGGTCGACCTGCTCGCCGGCGGCAGCATCATCGGCTGGTTCACCGGCCCCTCGGAGCTGGGCCCCCGCGCCCTCGGCCAGCGCAGCATCCTCTGCGACCCCCGCCGGCCGGACGCCAAGGAGACGCTGAACGCCCGGGTGAAACACCGCGAGGCCTTCCGCCCTTTCGCGCCGGTCGTGCCCCTGGAGGAAGCCGGCAACTGGTTCGAACTCGACGGCACCGAGCCGGCGAGTCCGTTCATGCTGCGGGTGATGGCGTTTCGCGAGGAGCGGCGCGCCGAGGTGCCGGCCGTGGTCCACGTCGACGGCACGGGCCGGGTGCAGACGGTCACCCGGGAGGCGAACGGCCGCTATTACGAACTCGTCCGCCGCTTTGGCGAGCGTACGGGCGTGCCGGTGCTGCTCAACACCTCCTTCAACGTCATGGGCGAGCCCATCGTGGAAACGCCGGAGGACGCGCTGTGGTGCCTGCTGCTCACCGACCTGGATGCGTGCGTGTTCGACGATGGGGTCGTGACGAAGCGGCCCGGCTACCGCGCGCTCGGCGACCTGCGGCCGTATTTCGTCACCCGGCCGAAGGCGGTGCAGCGGCGCGGGTCGGGAGTGGCCGCGATCTTCGAGGTGGAAACACCCTGGGGACCTCATACCTTCGGCCTGCAGGACGAGAGCGTCGTGCGGGTGCTGGACGTGCTGCTGGGCGGCGCCATGGACGGCGAGACGCCGGCCGACGCGGTGTTCGACCGGCTGCGGCGCGCGCTCGGACCCATGCCGGACACCTCACTGATCCGCCTTTTCGCCCAGTTCCGGCGCTGGCGTATGATCTCGTTCCGCGCCTAGACTGGGGAGCCCCGCGAGAGGCCCGACCGGACCATGCCCGATACCGAAGGCAACGAGAGCGCAGCATCCGGCGATGACGCCCGCGCCGTGGCACGCCTCGGACTCGAGCATCTCACCGGGCGGGGACGTCCCGCCGATCCCTCCCGCGGCATCGCGCTGATCGAGCAGGCCGCGGGAGCCGGCGACCCGGAGGCCGCCTGGCTAGCGGCGACGATCGTCGCCTCCGGCATCTGGCGCGCGCGCAACTGGGACGTCGCCTTCGACCGCCTCCAGCAGGCGGCGGAACTCGGCTCAGGTGCGGCACGGAGTTCGCTCGGCATCCTCGCCGCGGGGCCGTCCGGAAGCCCGGCGGAACAGGACGACTGGGCCGCGCTGCGCGCCGCCATCGACCTGGAGGCCTGGCTCTCGCCGCCCGCCGCCACCACCGTCCGCGAGGCGCCACGCATCCGCACCATCGAGGCCTTCGCCTCCCACGCCCTCTGCGACTGGCTCGTCGAGCGGGCCCGGCGGCGGCTCGCCAGGGCGACCATCTACGACAGCACCACCGGCGGCACCACCGAGGACGCCCGCCGCACCAACTCCCAGTGCGACCTGGACGTCGAGATCTCGGGCGTGCTGACGTTCGTGCTGCGCGCGCGCATCGCCGCCGCTACCGGCCGGCCCGACCGGGCGATGGAGGTGCCGAAGGTACTGCATTACGCGCCCGGCCAGACCTTCGCCGACCACTACGACTGGCTGGACCCGGACGAGCCCGCCTACCTGCTCGAGTTGGCCCGGCGGGGCCAGCGCGCGGAGACCTTCCTCATCTACCTCAACGCGGACTTCGAGGGCGGCGAGACCCACTTCCCCGAGATCGGCTATTCCTATCGCGGCGGGAAGGGCGACGCCATCCTGTTCTCGAACGTCGACGGGAACGGCCGGCCCGACGCGGCCACCCGGCACGCCGGGCTGCCGCCGACCGCCGGCGAGAAATGGCTGTTCTCGCAGTGGATCCGGGAGTACCCGGCCTAGCAGAATCTAGCGCGCCGTCAGCACCCGGTCGGCCACGAAGCTGTTGTCCCGGCGCTCCTGCCCGAAGGTGCTCGCCGGCCCGTGACCGGGCACGAAGCGCATGTCCTCGCCCAGGGGCCAGAGCTTCTGCGTGATGGAGGCGATGAGCTGCGCGTGATTGCCGCGCGGGAAGTCGGTGCGCCCGATCGAGCCCCGGAAAAGGACATCGCCCACGAACGCGATCTTCGCCGCGGGCTGGTAGATGACCACGTGCCCGGGCGTGTGACCCGGACAGTGCGCCACCCGGAACTCCACGCCTGCCAGCTCCAGTGTGTCGCCGTCTTCCAGGTAGCGGTCCGGTTTCACGTTGCGCCCGTCGCTGATGCCGTAGCGCGCGCCCTGGGTCTCGATCTCGTCCAGCAGCCATTGGTCGTCCTCGTGGGGCCCGATCACCGGCACGCCCTCGCGCTCGGCGATCTCGGCAGCGGCGCCGGCATGGTCCATGTGGCCGTGGGTGAGCCAGACCGCGACGATCTTCACGCCGAACTCGGCGGCGGCGGCCAGCAGGCGTTCCGTCTCGCCGCCCGGATCGACGAACACGCCTTCCTTCGTCCGTCGCGACCAGAGGAGCGAGGTATTCTGCTGCAGCGGCGTCACCGGGATGACGCGGATATCCAGGTCGGCGGCCGGGTTCGTCGTCTCAGTCACCCTCCGGGTCCCCGATCTTGTCCTGGGTGCGGGTCTCGAAGTCCTCCGCACTGTGTCGCTCGTGCAGCTGGGAGGCCGGGTCCCCCCACGCGCGATTCACCATGCGCCCGCGTTTCACCGGCCCGCGCTCGTAGATCTCCCGGGTCCAGCGCTGCACGTGCTCGTAGGACTCCACGTCCAGGAACTCGCCCGCCTCGTAGAGCTTGCCGGCCGCCAGCGCGCCGTACCAGGGCCAGACCGCCATGTCGGCGATGGTGTATTCGTCGCCGGCGAGATAGCGGTTGTCCGCCAGCCGGCGGTCCAGCACGTCCAGCTGACGCTTTACCTCCATCGTGTAGCGGTTGATGGGGTATTCGTACTTCTCCGGGGCATAGGCATAGAAGTGGCCGAAACCGCCGCCCAGGAAAGGCGCAGATCCCGCCTGCCAGAACAGCCAGTTCAGACACTCCGTCCTCGGGTGGTGATTGGACGGCAGGAACGCGCCGAACTTCTCCGCCAGGTAGAGCAGGATGGCGGTGGACTCGAAGACGCGGGTCGGCGGCGACGTCCCGTGATCCATCATGGCCGGGATCTTCGAGTTGGGGTTCACAGCGACGAAGCCGCTGCCGAACTGCTGCCCCTCGTCGATGCGGATCAGCCAGGCGTCGTACTCGGCGCCGGCATGCCCGGCCGCCAGCAGCTCCTCCAGCATGACCGTGACTTTCACGCCGTTCGGCGTCGCCAGCGAGTAGAGCTGCAGCGGGTGCTCGCCCACCGGCAGGTCCTGCTCGTGGGTGGGGCCCGCGACGGGCCGATTGATCTTGGCGAAGCGGCCGCCGCTCTCCTGGTCCCACGTCCAGACGCGGGGTGGCGTGTAGGTCTCTGAGTCCGACATATTGCCTCGATACTGCCTGGGGAAAGACGCGCCAGAGTAGCAATCCGCGCTGCCAGCCGGAAGCCGGCGGCGGCCACCGGACGAAACCCGGCCGGTGTACCGTGCCGTGCCGCCCTGCGGTAGAGTCCTCGTCATGCGAGTTCCACTGCGCAACACCGCAACGGCCTGGGGCCTCGTCGCCCAGCTGCTGCACTGGCTGGTGGTCGCGGGCGTCGTGCTGCAGTTCGTCTGGGCCTGGCGCATCGACGAGGCCGATTCGGTTCGTCTGGAATTCGCGCTGGTTAACCAGCACAAGTCGATCGGCATGACCGTACTGGCGCTCGCCGTCATGCGGCTCGTGTGGCGGCTGATCAGCCGGACGCCGGACGATCCGCCGACGATGGCCCGATGGGAGCGGATCGCGGCCTCCGCCTCCCACTGGACCCTGTACGCGCTCATCCTGGCGATACCGCTCACCGGCTGGGCATACACCTCGGCGGCCGGCTACGGCGCGGAGTTCTTCGGGCTGATCGATATCCCGGATCTGGCCCCGAGCGACGAGGATCTGGAGGACCTGTTCGAGGACGCGCACGAATTGCTCGGCCAGGCGCTGCTGGCGGTGACCGCCGTGCATGCCGCGGCGGCCCTGCGTCACCACTTCCTGCTGCGCGACGACGTGCTGCGGAGGATGCTGCCGTTGCGCAGATGAAGCCGCCGGCCGGCGACCCGATGGCTACTCGTCGGCGACGGGTCTCAGGTCCAGGTCGTGGAAGTCGTAGGAGAAATCCGTGGCAGGCGAGACCGCCTTCATCCGGATGCGCTCCACTTCGCCGTCCGGTCCGACGGTGAAGGTGACGTAGGCATCGGCCATCAGGCGGCGGTCGGTCCAGCGCGCGACGAAGGTGTCGTACTGGAAGTGTTCCAGCGGACCCCGCAGCGGCGGGTTCCGCTGCGACTCGAACCAGAGGGTCCCATCCTCCGCCCGGTAGATGCGGACGTCGCCGTACCAGTCGTCCCGGTAGGTGCCCGTGTAGCGGTCGAGCGGCAGGCTCGGCATGCTGTCGGCGTCCCTCGCCTCCCGGGCGGCGGCCACCGCCTCTTCGGCGGCCGACCGGCGGTCACCGGCCAGCGCCCGGATGATCTCGATCCAGTCGTTGCCCGGCGCGGACTCGCCGAGCTGCTCTTCGAGGATCTGGTAGACCACCGCCCGCGGCGCGGCGGACATCAGGTTGCCGGTGGCGAACGCGGCGAGGTCGCGCTCCGGCAGGATGGCGATGAAACTGGTCATGCCCCAGACGCCGCCGCCGTGGGAGAGCATCGGCTCGCCGTGGAAGGTGGAGACGCCCCAGCCAAGGGCGTAGGCATTGAGGTAGCTGCCGGCGTGCTCCGCGAGGTAGGGCGGGACGCCCAGCAGGGTCACCGGCCCGGTCAGTTCGCGGAACTGCGCCTCGCTGACTAGCCTCTCGCCGCCAGGGGTCTCGCCGCCGCTCAGCACGAAGGACATCCAGTTCGCCATGCTGCGGGCGCTGCAGACGATGCCTCCTGCGGCGGCGACCACCGGCGTCAGGCGGGTCGGCGTGGTGACGATCTCGCCGTCGACCTGCATGTGCGGCGTCGCGGTGTCGGCATCCGCGGGGATGCGGTCGTCCGCAGCCACGCAGTCGTCCATGCCGAGTGGCGCCAGCACGCGGCTCTCCAGAAACCCCGGGAAACTCGTGCCGGCGACCCGGGCGACGACCTCGCCGGCCACCACGTAGAGCAGGTTGTCGTAGTCGAACTGCGAACGGAAGCTGCTGGAAGGCTCGAAGTGGCGCAACGCCCCCACGATCTCGGCCACCGTGGCGTTGCCGTCGGGGAAGATAAGCAGGTCCCCGGCGCCCAGAGGCAGGCCGCTGCGGTGGGTCAGCAGGTCGCGGATGGTGAACTCCCGCGTGACCCAGGGATCGTGCATGCGGAATTCGGGCAGGTGGTCGATCACGGGATCGTCCCAGCCGAGCTCACCCTCGTCCGCCAGCACCGCGAGCGCGGCCGCCGTGAAGGCCTTGGAGACCGAGCCGATGCGGAACAGGGTCTCCGCATCCACGGGCTCGTCAACGCCGATCTCCGTGCTGCCTTCTCCCAGAGCGTGGACGTCCCCTTCGTGCACCACCGCGACCGCCATGCCGGGCACCTCGAAGCTGCGGGTCGCGCGCTCCAGCACCGACGCGGCGGATTCGGCCGCGGTCTGCGCTGCCGCCGGGGCTGCGAGCGCCAGTGCAACGGCCGCCACGATGGCCAGGGCCGCCGTGGTCGCCGTCGCAGCCATGGCCGCCGCGGGATTCCGCGCCCCGGGCCTCATCCCCACAGCTCCGGCGTGGGCACCGACACCATGCCGTGCTCGTAGGACAGGGCGTGCGGTCGATCGTTCTTCAGGAACAGCGCGCCGTCCAGGTCGATGAACCGGCACAGCTGCGCCACCACGTAGGCCGGCGCGATCGCGAGCGAGGTGCCCATCATGTTGCCGATCATGAGGTCGATGTCCCGCGCCTCGGCCAGCCGCGCCAGCTCCAGCGCCTCGGTCAGGCCGCCGGTCTTGTCCAGCTTGATGTTGATGATCTGGTAGCGCCGCGCGGCCTGTTCGAACTCGCTGACGCACAGGCAGGACTCGTCGGCGGCGAGCGGCACCGGCGGGCTGTAACCCTCCAGCGCCTCGTCGCCGCCCCGGGGCAGGGGCTGCTCGATCATCGCGATGTCCAGCTCGCCGAACCGGGGTGCCAGCTCGACCAGCTGCTCGAAGTTCCAGCCCTGGTTGATGTCCACGATGATCTCGGCGTCCGGCCGGGCTTCGCGCACGGCCCGGATCCGTTCCAGCGGGATCTCGTCGTTCAGCTTGACCTTCAGGCGCGGGCTGTCCATGGCCCGGGCGGACTCCGCCATCTCCTCGGGCGTGCCGATGCCGATGGTGAGCACCGTGCAGGTTGGTCCCGGCTCGATGCCGGTCAGGTCCCAGATGGTGGTCTCCGCCTTCTTCGCCTCCAGGTCCCAGAGGGCGCAGTCGACGGCGTTGCGGGCCCCGCCGGGCGGCAACAGTTCACGCAGCCGCTGCCGGCCGCAGCCGGCCTCGATCTCGGCGCGCACGGACTCGATCT
>CAYQZN010000115.1:0-8483 GCA_964421805.1 uncultured Woeseiaceae bacterium | reverse complement strand
ACCGGACGATCATACTCTAGCCTCCGTTCCGGAAACCGGAACCCTTGTCACTGGAGGGCCGCTCACTGGACGGCCGCCTGCCCGCCATCCGCGCCATCCTCAGTCCTCGTTCGCGGCAATCGAGACGTTGTACACGCCGGCCTGCCGCGCTGCGTCCATTACCTGGACCAGCGTCTCGTTGTAGGACTTCTTGTCCGCCTGAATCACCACCGAGCCTTTCGGGTTCTCGGCGTGCAGCCGTTCGATGTTGGCCCGCACGGCACGCGGATCCACGCGGCGCCGATCGATCCAGATCTCGTTATTGTCGCTGATGGCGATCAGGATGTTCGCGTTCTCCTTGCGCTCCGCCGTCGGAGCATCCGGTCGGTTCACATCGATGCCGGCTTCCTTGATGAACGAGGCCGTCACGATGAAGAAGATCAGCATGATGAACACCACGTCGAGCATGGGTGTCAGGTTGATCTCGTTTTCTTCCTCTTCTGCGCCGCCCATGGCGCCGATCGGTCTGCGCATTATTCGGTCCTCTGGTGAACTCTAGTGATCCATGGTCAGCGAGTCTTCGAGCATGATCACCTCATGCTCCGCGCGTCTCGATAGTATTGTGACAAGCAGGACGCCGGAAAGTGCGCCGACCATGCCGGCCATCGTGGGGATGGTGGCCTTGGAGACGCCGGCCGCCATGGAGCGTACGTTGCCGCTGCCGGCGAACGCCATGACCTCGAAGACCTCGATCATGCCCGTTACGGTACCCAGCAGACCGAGCAGCGGACACAGCGCCACGAGGGTCTTGATGAAGCCGAGACCCTGGTTCGCCGCCATCGAAACCCGGGAGATCATCGCATCCCGGATCTGATGGGCGTTCCAGGACTGGCGCTCCGGCCGCGCCTCCCAGTCCTCCAGCACCTGCCGGGACAGAGCCCGCAGATTGCCCCGGAAGAAGATCAGGCGCTCGACGATCAGCAGCCACATGACGAAGATCGTCACCGCGATCAGGTTCAGCACGGGCCCGCCGAGCTCCATGAAGTCCCGTACGGCGAGGAGTGCGTCTTCGAGCCAGACCATGTGCGGCCTCCCCTAGCTTGCCGACTTGTGTTCGGCTTCGGAGTGCTCGGCGATGATGCCCGCGCTCTGCTCCTGCAGGATATTCAGGATCCGCTTGCTGCGGCCCTGCAGGAACGTGTGCAGGAGCACCATCGGGATGGCGACCACCAGGCCGAGCACGGTCGTGACCAGTGCCTGAGAGATACCGCCTGCCATGAGCTTCGGATCGCCGGCGCCGTAGAGCGTGATGACCTGGAAGGTCTTGATCATGCCCGTCACGGTGCCGAGCAGGCCGGCCAGCGGAGCGACGACCGAGATCACCTTCACGAACAGCAGGCCCCGGCTGAGCTTGGGTGCTTCCTTCAGCACCGCCTCGCTCAGTTTCAGCTCCAGCGTTTCGGTGTCCACGTTCTTGTTGTCCTCGTAGGCACCGAGCACGCGGCCGAGCGGGTTGTTGCTGTTCGGCTTGTCCGCCTTCAGCTGCGAGCTGACCTTGCGGTCGGCGACCACCAGGCTGAACAGTGAGACCAGCGCGATCAGCAGACCGAGCAGGCCCAGGCCGATGATGCTGTAGCCGACTACGCCACCCTGATCGACGCGTTCACGCAGTGTCGGGCGGTCCACCAGCTGGGCGAGGATGCCGCCGCGGGTCGGATCCATACCGAAGGTCACCTGACCACTATCGGCATCGAACAGGGCCGCCGTGGAATCGGTGTACCGGGCCTGTTCGGGCTGTCGCTGCAGCTCGACCACGTTGCCGGTCTCGGAAGTGTAATTCAGGTAGAAGCCGTCGCCGACGATGTTGAAGGTGCCCACGCGGACCACGGGAATAGTGGACTCCGCGCCGTCGGCCAGGATGACGCTGCGATCGAACTGCACGACCTTGCCGCTCTCGGTCATCTGGCGTTGCAGCTCGAACCAGAGCCGCTCGATGTCCTCGATGGAAGCGAGTCTGGTGCTGCTCGCCATCGTGGCGCCGAGTTCAACCAGGAAATCCTCGCGGCCCGGATACTGAGCGCTGATGAGCGAGTTCTGGAACACGCTCTGCGTATCGCCCGCCACCTGCTGCAGGACGCCGAACAGCTCTTTCAGCGAGCCGAGGCGCTCGTCGAGTTCCGCTGCTGCCGTGGCCAGCTTGCGGTTGTTCTCCTCGAAAAGCTCCTCGAGCTGCTCGCCGCGCTGCTCCAGGGAGGCGCGTTCATTCCTCGCCTGGTTCAGCAGCGCCTGCTGTTCGGACTGACGCCGGCGGAATTCCGCCAGACGCTGTTCGTTCTCGCGTGCTTCACGAGCCTGTCCCTGCTTGACCATGTCCAGCAGTTCGTCCAGGGAGGCGGCTTCCTGTGCCGTCGCGATGCCGCTGCCGAGGCCGAATGCCAGCAGGCCGGTGGCGGCTATGGTTACGATCTTCTTCATCAGCCGGCCTCCCCAGGTGCGGGCACGGGCAGAAGGAGCAGCTCGGGCGCAATCAGCTCATTGGCGACGCGCAGGCCCTTCTTGACCTCGTTGCGGTGTTCATCGGACATATCCCAGGACTTCGCCTCCTGGTCCCAGATGCCGGTCATGCTGCCGTCAGCGCTCTGGAACAGGAGCGCGACGCGGCCGATACGCAGGAATTCGACCTCGCGCACGCCGCCGTCGATCTCGATGGTGTCCGTGTAGGACTCGATCGTGCGTCCGAACTCGTTTTCGATCTGGAAGGCCTCCATGACCTTGCGGAATTTCTCCGCGACGGACACGTTCGGCTCGTCCATCAGATCCTTCAGTGTCTCGATGCGCTGGGTGCGCTCTTCGAGCAGGAACGGGATATCCAGTTGTACGAACTGCTCCAGACCCTCGATCATGCGTTCCATCAGCGGATAGATCTGGCGGTTGATGACGTTCGCCTTGTCGAGGGATTCGTTGATCTCGTCCAGCCGCGTCTGCTGCTTATTGGTCTGCGCTTCCATCAGCCGGTTGTAGATCTTGAGCCCGTCGATCTCCTTGGTGACCGCCTTGTAGTCGTCGACCAGACTGCGGGTCTGCTGTACTACCCGGTCAATCCGCTGCTGAGCCTCCCGGTTCTGAGCCAGCCGCTGCTGCTCAGCCCTGAGGACGGAATCGACGTTCTGCGCGACAGCAACACCGCTCCCGGCGATCAAAGCTGTCGACACGATCGCAACGGCCAGATGCCGTGCTCCCGAATTCCACGGTTTCATGAACGCTCCTTGGTTAAGTCCGGACAACAATCTTAATAATTATTTGTGACGGTTCTTTGAGGACCACCCGCGCTGTCTCGACCGGCATTGCATACCGGGACCATGCCAGCAACGGTGCTGCCCCGCCACCACCGGCCATACACCATACTACAGATAGGAGGGAGTGCATAAACACAGCCCGGCACTGCCGCAAGCGGCACGCCCTGCTGTTGCCTGCAGCACTCTCCCCTGCTGCGACTGTGAAGGCCGCCGGTCGCGAACCGGCATCCGCGCCCCCGCCGCCGACGCGATCGGCCGTAACCGGAACACGCCGGGCGTCCCGGCCTTACGGCGGGTCACACTGCGCCGAAGCATAACACACGCAACCCCGTGCGCCAGTCCTGCTGGCAAGCGCCCCGTCACGCTCCCCGCAGGCCGCGCTGCCGGCCGAGTTCGAGCTTCGCCAGACTGTTCCGGTGCACTTCGTCCGGCCCGTCGGCCATCCGCAGCGTACGCAGATTCGCCCACGTGCGAGCGAGGCTGAAGTCCTGACAGACACCGCCGCCGCCGTGCACCTGTATGGCGCGGTCGAGAACGTTCAGAGCCATCGTCGGGGCCACCACCTTGATCATCGCGATCTCGGCGCGGGCGACCTTGTTGCCCACCTTGTCCATCATGTCGGCTGCCTTCAGCGTGAGCAGCCGCGCCTGATCGATCTCCATACGGGAATTCGCAATAGCCTCCCTGACCACGCCCTGGTTGGCCAGCGGGCGGCCGAATGCCACCCGTTCGTCGGCGCGTTTGCACATGGCCTCGATCGCCCGCTCGGCCGCGCCGATGCAGCGCATGCAGTGATGGATGCGGCCGGGCCCCAGCCGGCCCTGCGCGATCTCGAACCCGCGGCCCTCGCCCAGCAACAGGTTCGACACGGGCACGCGGACGTCTTCGAACGCCACCTCGGCGTGGCCGTGCGGCGCATCGTCGTAACCGTAGACCGTGAGCGGCCGCACGACGGTAACGCCGGGCGTGTCCCGGGGCACCAGGATCATGGACTGCTGCGAATGGCGATCCGCATCCGGATTCGTCTTGCCCATGAAGATGAAGATCTCGCAGCGCGGGTCCATCGCGCCGGAGGTCCACCACTTGCGGCCGTTGATGACGTACTCGCCACCGTCGCGGACGATGGACGCCTCGATGTTGGTGGCGTCGGACGAGGCCACCGCCGGCTCGGTCATCGCGAATGCCGAGCGTATGCGCCCTTCCAGCAGCGGTTCCAGCCACTCGCGCCGCTGTTCCTCATTGCCGTAACGCACCAGCACCTCCATGTTGCCGGTATCCGGTGCCGCACAGTTGAATGCCTCGGAGGCGATGGGCGAGCGGCCCATGATCTCCGCCAGCGGTGCATATTCCAGGTTGGTGAGGCCCGCGCCGTACTCGCTCTCGGGCAGGAACAGGTTCCACAGCCCGGCCTCCTTCGCCTTCGCCTTCAACTCCTCCATGACCGGCGGTATGACCCAGCGATCCTCGCTCGCGTCGATGTACTCCTCGTACGCCGCTTCGTTCGGGTAGACGTACTCGTGCATGAACTCGGTCACGCGTTCGCGCAGCCGGGCCACCTTGTCGGAATATTCGAAATTCATGCGGACTCCGCTCTGGATGAAGGGAAACGATGTGCGCCGCCGCATCGACAGCACGCGCGGCACGCATCCCGGAGAGCATAACGCGGGGTCGGACGACGTGCCAGCAGCCGCCCGCACGCCAACTCCTCCCCCCGCAACGATGCTAGACTCTCGCGCCACGGCGCACCGCCCGTGCCTGCGAGAGCGTCACGCAATCGTCCCTGTCATCGGAGGAAACGTGAAAGCAGCACTATGTAAAGAGTATGGACCGCCCCGCAGCCTCGTCGTCGAGGAGGTCGACCCGCCGCAACCCGGTCCGGGCGAGGTCAAGGTGCGGGTGCACGCCTGCGGCGTGAACTTCCCCGACATCCTGATGATGGCGGGCAAGTACCAGTCGAAGCCGCCGATGCCCTTCTCCCCCGGCGGCGAGGTGGCGGGGCAAATCGCGGCTATCGGCGAAGGCGTCGAGCACCTCCGGGCCGGCCAGCGGGTCCTCGGCATGACCGGCCACGGCGGCATGGCGGAAGAGATCTGCCTGCCGGCGGCCGCCGTGGTACCGATCCCCGACGACATGGATTACGAGACGGCCGCCGGTTTCATACTGACCTATGGCACCTCCTACCACGCGCTGAAGCAGCGCGCCCGGCTGCAGCCCGGCGAGACGCTGCTGGTGCTCGGCGCGGCCGGCGGCGTTGGCCTGGCGGCCGTGGAACTGGGCAAGCTCATGGGCGCCCGGGTGATCGCCGCCGCCAGCAGCCAGGAGAAGCTGGATCTCGCGGGCGAGTACGGCGCCAGCGACTTCATCAACTACACCGAAGAGAATCTGAAGGAACGGGTCAGGGAGCTCACCGACGGCCGCGGCGCCGACGTGATCTACGACCCCGTCGGCGGCGACCTGTTCGACCAGTGCATGCGCTCGATCGCCTGGAAGGGCCGCGTGCTGGTCATCGGTTTCGCCTCCGGAGAGATCCCCAAGGTGCCGATCAATCTGGCCCTGCTGAAGGGCTGCGAGATCGTCGGCGTGTTCTGGGGTGCCTTTACCCAGCGGGAACCGAAAGCCCACGAGGAGAACACGCGTGAGCTGCTCGAGTACGTCAGCCAGGGCAAGCTGAAGCCCCATATCTCGGGTACTTTCCCGCTGGAGGAGGCCGGCGAGGCGCTGGCGATGCTGGCCGAGCGCAAGGCACTGGGCAAGGTGATCGTCACCGTCGCCTGAACGGGCAGTACGCACCGCACTTAGTGTCAGGCGCAACTATGCGAGCGAAAACAACAACCTGGCAGTTGACACCCGGCCGGGCATGCAACATCATCGCCGCGATGACCGACGCACCCCGCAGCAACGGACGCCCGACGGCACGCGCACCGCGTGTCGTACTGCTGTCCGGACTCCTTCTTCTTCCCCTCCACGGGAGGATGCGCGGGTAGCCGACAGGCAAGGCGAACGAGAAGGCAAACCCCGCATCCGAAAGGTCGCGGGGTTTTTTTTTGATGGAGAGAGCTATGAGCATCGACGACGGCGACCGGGTCCGGATTTTCGACACCACACTGCGCGACGGCGAGCAGGCGCCGGGCTGCAGCATGACGCTGCGGGAGAAACTCCGGGTCGCCGCGGCGCTGGCGGAACTCCGGGTCGACGTCATCGAGGCGGGTTTCGCTGCGGCCTCCCCCGGCGACTTCGAGTCCGTGCGGGCCATCGCGAGCGAGATCGAGGGCCCGGCCGTCTGCAGCCTGGCCCGCTGCAATCCGGAGGACATCGAGAAGGCCTGGAAAGCGGTGGAGCCCGCGGAGAAGCCGCGCATTCACGTCTTCGTCGCCACCAGCGAGATCCATCGCACGCACAAACTGAACATGGCCAAGGAGGAGATCATCCAGAGCGCGACCGGCGCCATCAGGATGGCGCGTGAGTTCTGCGACGACGTCGAGTTCTCGCCGGAGGATGCGTCCCGCACGGAGCTGCCCTATCTGGCCGAAGTGGTCACGGCTGCCGTCGAGGCCGGCGCGGGAACCATCAACATCCCCGACACCGTCGGCTACACGGTGCCCGGCGAATTCCACGAGCTGTTCCGCTACCTCAAGGAGCACGTCCCGGGCATCGACGACGTCGTACTCTCGGTGCACTGCCACGACGACCTCGGCATGGCGGTGGCGAACAGCCTGTCGGCCGTGCGCGGCGGCGCCCGCCAGGTGGAATGCACCATCAACGGCATCGGCGAGCGCGCCGGCAACTGCTCGCTGGAAGAGGTGGTCATGGCGCTGAAGACCCGCCGCGAGTACTTCGGCGTGGATACCGGTCTGGATACCACCCGGCTCTATCCCACCTCCCGGCTCGTCTCCAGCATCACCGGCATCCACATTCCCCGCAACAAGGCCGTGGTCGGGGAGAACGCCTTCGCCCACGAGGCCGGCATCCACCAGCACGGCATGCTGAAGCACGCCTCCACCTACGAGATCATGCGGCCGGAGGACGTCGGCATCAGCCGCTCCAACCTGGTGCTCGGCAAGCACAGCGGCCGCCACGCCTTCCGCGACCGGGTGCGGGAACTCGGCTTCGACCTGGACGACTTCGAGCTGAACCGCGCGTTCCAGGAGTTCAAGAAGCTGGCGGACCGCAAGAAGGAGCTCTACGACGCCGACATCGAGGCGCTCATACTGAATGCCGAGGGCACGGCCCCCGGCCCCTGGGTGCTGGAGGTGCTGAACGTCAACTCCGGCACGGGCTCCACCGCCACCGCCTCGGTGCGCCTGCGCCACGAGAACGGCGACTGCCCCGAGGAGGCGGCGGTCGGCGACGGCCCCATCGCGGCCGCCTGTCAGGCCGTGGAGCGGATCACGGGCATCCATCTGGTGCTGCGCAATTTCGACCTGCGCAGCGTCACGAAAGGCGAGGACGCACAGGGTGAGGCGACGGTCACGGTGGAATATAATGGCGTGACGTTCCGCGGCCACGGCGTCAGCACCGACATCGTCGAAGCCGGCGCCCTGGCCTGGCTGGAAGTCACCAACAGGATCATCCGCCGCCAGCAGTCAGGGCTGGAGATTACCCCTGCGCCGGATGCCGGCGAGATCGCAACCATTTAACGGCCCGGCCGTCAGGAGTTTCGTATGACCATCCATGCGAGCAAGTACATCTGGTTCAACGGCGAGATGGTGCCGTGGGACCAGGCCAAGGTGCACGTCCTCGCTCACGCCCTGCATTACGGCTCGTCCGTATTCGAAGGCATCCGCGTCTACAAGACGCCTGCCGGCAGCCGGGTGTTCCGCCTGCACGACCACATCCGGCGCATGTACGACTCGGCGAAGATCTACCGCATGCGCATCCCGTATCCGTTCGAGGAACTGATGCAGGTGTGCCACCGGGTGGTGATCGAGAACGAGCTGAACAACGGCGCCTACATCCGGCCGGTGGCCCTGCGGGGCTACGGCGAGGTGGGACTGTCCCCGAAGGACGACCACCCGGTCGACGTCGCCGTGGCCGCCTGGGAATGGGGTGCCTACCTGGGCGCCGAGGGTCTGGAGCAGGGCGTAGACGTCTGCGTCTCTTCCTGGCAGCGGGTGGCACCGAACACCATGCCGGCCATGGCCAAGGCGGGTGGCAACTATCTGTCCAGCCAGCTCATCAGCATGGAGGCCAAGCGGCTCGGTTTCGCCG
>CAYQZN010000114.1:0-8558 GCA_964421805.1 uncultured Woeseiaceae bacterium | reverse complement strand
ACTGACGGAGAACATCGTACTGCCCGACGACGAACTGGAGATGAGTGCCGTGCGCTCCGCCGGTGCCGGCGGACAGGCCGTGAACAAGCAGTCCACCGCCATCCACCTGCGGCTGGACATCCCCGCCTCGTCCCTGCCGGGCAACGTCAAGCAGAGGCTGCTCGGCCTCGGCGACCAGCGCATCAGCAACGAAGGCGTGCTCGTCATCAAGGCCCGGGAGCACCGCAGCCAGCGGCAGAACCGGCGCGAGGCCGTACAGCGCCTGCGCGAACTCGTGCGCCTCGCCAGCATGTCGCGCAAGCCCCGCGTTCCCACCCGGCCAGGGCGCGCCGCCAAGCGCCGCCGGGTGGACGAGAAGAAGCGCCGCGGGACGGTCAAATCCCTGCGCCGGAGCCCGCCCCGGGAGTGACCGCGGCGCCTTTCGTCTGCACGCCGCCATCCTTAACATGTATGGAATATGACTAGTATGGATACCATTCGTCACGGCCGACCGGATCCGGTCACGCTGCCCGCCCTGCTGGTCGGCGTGCTGCCGCTCGTGGTCGTCAATCTCTGCCTCGTGATCAGCATTCAGGCGCAGACCATCCCCAATTGCATCCCCTATCTGGAGGGCTGCACCTCGGTGAGCGCGGCCGGGCGCAACCCGCCGGCCATCTACCTATTCCGCCTGGTGATGCTGCCGACGGCGGCAGCCCTGATCCTGTTCTGGATCATCAACCACCGCTGGCTCCACCTGTTGCGCGGCGAGCCGGAGGTCCGCGGCGCGGTGATCCTGTGGCTGGGCGTGATCGGCGCCGTGTTCCTCGGCGTTTACGTGACCTTCCTCGGCACCGAGGGAGACTTCCAGCGGCTGATGCGCCGCTACGGCATCTACGTCTTCTTCGCCTTCACCGCGCTAGCCCAGCTGCTCACGGCCAGGGACATGCTGGCCAGCGCAGCGAAGCAGGACGACCGGCGCATCCGGCGGCACGCACTGATCATCCTGTGGCTGTGTGCGGCCATGCTCGCGATGGGGCTCACGAACGTCGTATTGAAAGCCATCCTGCCCGACCCGGATCAGGCCGAAAACGTGATCGAGTGGAATTTCGCCATCCTGATGCAGGCGTTCTTCCTCGTCGCCTGGCGCTCCTGGAAACATACCGGTCTGGAGGCGCGGATGCTGCTGGTACCGAGATAGCGGCGGGCGGAGGCCCGCGGGATCAGGCGCTGACGCGCTCCGCCAGCAGGCGCTCCAGGTCCGTCACCTCGTCGTCGAGGAGAAAGGCCCGCTGGTCCCGCCAGCCGGTCATCATCGTGAGGCCGGACTGGTTCACCAGCAACGTGTCGCGCTCCTCCGCGGCCGACACTTCCCAGCCAGGCACGACGATCACGGAGCGGACGGTGAGCGGGCGGCCGAGCCCGGCCTCCAGCTCGCGGGTGAGACTGGCAACGCCACCTCGCCAATCCTTGAGCGCGTGCCGCTCGCCCCCGTCGGTCCCGAACACGACGCTGCCCGCCTCCAGGCTTGCCGTGCGGTCCCCGGTCGGGGGACGGTCGATCACGTGCACGGCATACAGCCCGTTCGTGCCGAGCACCACGTGGTCGATCCGATCATCGCCGGCGGGCACGCAGTGGAACAGGTAGTTACCACGCGCGGCCACGTACTCGAGGCGCTGTGCCGTGGCGAGATGGGCATCCAGCGACCGCGCCGCCCGGCGTCTCGTCTGCAGGAGGCCGAGAAGCACCCGTACCTCGTAGGCCGCGACCGCCGCCAGGAACAGCGACACCAGCCACCAGGCCCAGGGGTGCAGGTCGGACCACCAGCGCTCTCTGCCGGCGAAGAACAGCGCCACGAAGACGCTCAGCAACACGAATGCCGCGGCCAGGTGCGTGGCGGCCCGCACGTCGCTGTCCCGCAGCTGGCGGCGAAAGTCATCCCCCGGTTCGGTGCGTATGCGTGCGCCCAAAGGCGAAGGCCGACGCAACAGTGCCCCGGCGGCCAGCCAGCACTTGCTGGTCAGCAGGAACGCGGCGGCGAATGCCGCGCCCGCGGTGAGAGAGCTGACGATGTGCGGATCCGGATACAGCGTCCTGCTCCTGGTACGGATGCCACTATCAGTGTATGGCGCCCGGCCACCAGGCCGTCGTGAACCGGGTCACATCCCGAGCGCTGTTCCGGCTCGCCTCATTCGGGCTTGCGGAACTTCAGCACCAGGCGGTCCGTGCGGCCGCGTATCTGCGGATCGTACATGGGAGCGAGGTGGGTATCCCGCGGGTTACGCAGGACGTCGCTGCGCTCCACCAGCTCGAACCCGGCCGCTTCGATCTCGCGCACCAGCCTCGCTTCGTCGATGCGGTGCAGCCGGCCGATCTCCGCGGTCGTGATATCCGCGCTGCCGGCGTGGTCGACCACGCCGAGGATGCCGCCCGGGCGCAGTGCCTCGCGGATGCGCCGCAGCATGGCCGGCCCGTCGATGCGCGGCCAGGAACCGTCGTCCGGCCGGAAATAGATATCGTGATAAGCAAGGATCAGCAGCGCCACGTCGACGCTCCCTGGCTCCGCCTCGATACCGGTGACCGGCCCGTCGAGGCGCTCCACGTTGGCCAGCCGCCCGTCGGCGTAGCGTGCAGCAATCTCCTCCGCCGCATAGTCCAGATAGGCCTGATTGTTGTGGGCGATTACCCGGCCGGAAGGCCCGACGATGCGCGCCGCGATCTCGGTGTAATAACCGCCGCCGGAGAGAACGTCGAGCACGGTCATGCCCGGCTCGATGCCGAAGAAGGCGAGTACTTCGCCGGGCTTGCGCCCGGCGTCGCGTTCCCGGTCTGCAGCGGGCCGTGCCCCGGCCGCGAGCGCCAGCGATACCGGATCGCCGGCTGTCGCGGGCGGATCCTCCGATCCGCCGCCGCAACCCGCCGCCAGCAGGGCCAGCGCGAACAGCACGGCGGCTCGCCGGGGACTCATCCGTGCCCGCCCGCCAGCACGCCGCCCTGGCGGCCCAGGAGCACCCCGGGATTCAGGATGCCCCGGGGATCGACTGCCTGCTTCGCGCCGGCCAGCATGTCCGCGTAGAGGTCCGGCCGTTCCCGGTCGTAGCCGCACGGGCGATGATCCCGGCCCACCGCGTGGTGGTGGGTTACGGTGCCGCCGCCCTCCACGACCAGCGCGTTGGCCGCCAGTTTGATCTCGCGCCAGTGAGCCAGCATGCGCTCCGGCGTACTGGCGGCATAGAGCGTGTAGTAGGGAGCGGGTCCGTCCGGATAAACGTGGGTGAAGCGGCAGGTGATCTCGCCGTCGCGGCCGGTGGTGCGGCGGATGGCCTCGCGGATGCCGGCCGTGATCCGCGCATGGAATTCCGGGAACGCCGACCAGGTACAGGCCGTCTCGAAGGTATCGACGATCACGCCGTGGGGCACGAGCACCTCGCGGTAGAAGGGCATGCGCAGAAACGCCTGCCGCCAGGCTGCGGCGGCGGTGTCGCGTCCCCTCTCCGCCTGGCCCTCGCTCTTGTCGTCGCCCCGTCCGCCACGGCTCTGCCCGCCTGCATCGGCACAGATCTCCAGCGCCCGGGCCAGGTTGGTCTCCTGGGGATGATCGGCGCTCTCGAGACCCAGCACCAGCAGCGCCGAACGGCCGTCGCCCACGCCGTTCATGAGCGCCTCGCCGGGGTCCAGCAGGCGGCAGTTGGCAGGGTTCAGCCCGCTCCTTGCCACCTGCCGCACCGCCTCGGCGCCGCTGGCGAAGTCCTCGAAGCGTACCGTGGCGGAGGCCCGGTGACGGGGCACCGACTGCAGGCGCATCCAGGCCGCCGTCACGATACCCAGGATGCCCTCGGAACCGCAGATCAGGCGCTCCGGCTGCGGCCCGGCGCCGCTGCCCGGGAGGCGCCGGGTGGTCATCCGGCCCTGCGGCGTCACCAGCTCGACGCTCTGCACGAACTCGTCGATGTGGGTATACAGCGTGGCGAAGTGGCCGCCCGAACGGGTGACGATCATCCCGCCCAGGGTTGCCAGCTCGAAACTCTGCGGGAAATGCCTGAGTGTGAGTCCCTCCGGCTTCAGCGCGGCCTCGAACTCCGGTCCTCGCGCGCCGGCCTCGATCAGTGCACAGCGGTCCTGCTGGTCAACGGTCCGCACCCGGTTCATGCGGGACAGATCCAGGCTGATGGCGCCGGGATAGTCTTCGCCCACGTCGGCTTCCACGCCGCCGCAAACGGAGGTACCTCCCCCGAACGGGACCACCGCAACCCCTTCGCCGTCGGCCCAGTCCAGGATGCGTTCCACGTCCGCGGCGTCCTGCGGGTAGGCGACGAGGTCCGGCGCATGGGGCACCTGCCTAAGAAAGGCCCGGGCGATGTCGGCATAGCTCTGTCCCATCGCGTGGGCCAGCCGGTCGGCATCGTCCGCGGTCACGAGCCCGGCGAGGCCGTCGGGGGCCCGCAACCGGGATGCCGGCAGCTCGAAGTCCCCCGCATCCGGCACCGACAGGGGTTCCGGCAGGCCGCCGAAACGGGCCGCGGTCATCCGGCGCACGGTCTCGGCCTCGGCTGGGGTAGGCCCCTGTCCCTCGAAGCCCCAGCCCCAGAATTTTCGCCGCGCGCTCACGCAGTCAAGGTGCAGACAGACTGCATTGCACTAGAAATTGTCTTAGGACTACCCGGCATCTGTTTGATATATCAAGTTAATATTCTTGCAGCGTCTGTGCTGTCGCTGAACCTGGGCATCGTGAAGAGACCGACGAGGGACAAGGCCACGTAGCCGCCGAGTGCCGGCCAGAGCGCGCTGTCGGCGAACCACGCCGGTTCCGCCCGGGTGAGCCAGAGGGCGCCCAGGGGGATGGCGACGAGGAGGCGCAACAGTTCCAGCCGCACCGCGCTCGGGCGCCCCTCGTTGAGTACGGCGAGGTTGTAGACCAGGAACCAGAACAGCAGGCAGAGCACCAGCGTCGTCGAGAGTGCCGCCGTCGTGAACACCGCGCCGATGGCAGACGAGACCAGTACCGCCAGCACGAACTGGCCCAGCAGATACGGCCTCGCCCCTGCGGGCAGCATCGGATCGAACTTCTCGAACCCCTCCGGCGCCACGTTGCCCCGCGGCTCGTCCTGGACGTCCGGCGGCCGCCAGCCGGTGCGCCGGAACCACAGCCCGAGCTTGTCGCGCCAGCGGCGGGTGCGCACGGCATCCCGCCACAGGTAGTGGTAGACGTGCAGGTTGGCGTAGAACGGATTCCAGCTCCTGAGCGGTTTGCGCACGCCGAAGACGACGGGGTCCTCGTCCAGCTCTTCCTGAAACGTGCCGAACAGACGGTCCCAGAGGATCAGGATGCCGCCGTAGTTCTTGTCGATATAGCGCTCGTTCTGAGCATGGTGGACACGATGATTCGACGGCGTCACGAACACCCGGTCCGCCCAGCCGAGCTTGCCCACGTGACGCGTGTGGACCCAGAACTGGTAGATCAGGTCGATGGCGTTGACGGTGATGAAGACCTCGACCGGGATGCCCACCAGGAACATCGGCAGGTAGAAGACCCAGCTGAGCAGGAAGCCGGAGCTGGTCTGGCGCAGCGCCGTCGAGAGGTTGTACTCCTCGCTCTGGTGATGCACCGCGTGGGCCGCCCACATGACGCTGATCTCGTGGCCGAAGCGGTGGACCCAGTAGTAGCAGAAGTCCCAGAACAGGAGCGCGCCGGCCCACATCGCAAGTCCCGCGGGGCTGAAATCGAACAGCGCCATGTCCAGGGTGGCGATCGCGAAATAATCCAGCACGAACGCATAGATGGCGATATTGACCACCCGCGTGAAAAGCCCGATGGTGGTGCTCAGCATGCCGGCGCTGAGGCTGCCGATGGCATCGTTCAGGCGGTAGTAGCCGGTGCCGCGCCAGCGATCGATCGCCACTTCGGCGAGCAGCGCGAGAATGAAGAACGGGACGGCCAGCGCGATCAGGTCCATGGGGCACATGATAAACCGGCTCCGGTGCGCGACCAATGTCTGGACGGCGGACTACGGGGGCCGGTAGTGTCCCGCCACCGTCCCCCGGAGACTCCGCCGATGTACACCGAAAAGGAACTCGAGGCTCTGACCCGCGCCGCGGCAGAGCTCGCCGCCGGGCTGCCTGGCGACCCGCAGCGGGAGGATCCCGCGGGCGATCCCGCCTTCCTGCAGGTACTGCTGGATACCGCACGTCGGCTGCACGACAACTTCCCCTACCATCACCCTCTCTATGCGGGCCAGATGCTGAAGCCGCCCCACCCCCTGGCGCGGCTCGCCTACGCCCTGGCGATGACCCTGAATCCGAACAACCACGCCCTGGACGGGGGCCGGGCGAGTTCGGCAATGGAGAAGGAGGCGGTCGCGCAGCTGGCAGCGATGTTCGGCTGGGACACCCACCTGGGCCACCTCACCGGCGGGGGCACTGTGGCCAACATGGAGGCCCTTTGGATCGCCCGGGAGACCCACCCGGACCGCGGCATTGCCGCGTCGGCCATGGCCCATTACACCCACCGGCGGCTGTCGGAGGTCTTGCGGATGCCATTCACCGAGGTAGCCGCCGACGCGCACGGCCGCATGGACCCGGATGCCCTGGAGAAGTCCGTCCGGGGCGGCCGCATCGGCACCGTGGTGGCCACGCTGGGCACGACCGGCACCGGCAGCACCGATCCGCTGCCCGAGATTCTGGAGATCGCCCGCCGGCATGGCCTGCGAGTGCACGTGGACGCCGCCTATGGGGGCTATTTCCGTCTGCTCGACTCCCTCTCCCCGGACGCCGAGCGCGCCTTCGGCGCCGTGAAGCGGGCCGACTCCATCGTGATCGACCCCCACAAGCACGGCCTGCAGCCGTACGGCTGCGGCTGCGTCCTGTTCCGCGACCCGGCTGTCGCGGTCCACTACCGCCACGACTCCGCCTATACCTATTTCACCTCCGAAGACCTGCACCTCGGGGAGATCAGCCTGGAGTGTTCCCGCGCCGGGGCGGCCGCCGTCGCGCTCTGGGCCACCCAGCGCCTGCTGCCGCCGGAGCCGAACGGTGAATTCGCCGCCGGGCTGGCGCGCTGCCGCGAGGCCGCCGTGGCCCTGCACCGGGCCCTCGCCGACGACCCGGCGTTCCTGACGCTGATGCCACCGGACCTGGACATCGTGGTCTGGGCGCCCCGGGCCGGCAGCGCCGGTGACGTCAGCCGGGCATCGCGGCGCTGCTTCGAACGGGCGGCCGAACGGGGCCTGCATCTGGCACTGATGGAGTTGCCGGCGGCGCTGGCGGCGCGCTGGTGGCCCGGTGTGGAGTTCGACCAGGAGTCGGTGACCGTGCTGCGCTCGGTGCTGATGAAACCGGAGCACGACCGCGCGCTGCCGGCCATCCTGGCGACCCTGCGCGCCGCGGCCGACTGACGGCGCGTCAGCCGGTGCGGAGCAGCAGCCGCATCAGCGCGAGCCCGGCGAAGAAGCTCACGAAGGCGCCGCCGAAAGTCAGGGCGAAGTAGCCGGCGGCGGTCAGCAGGTAACCGCCGCGCACGTACTGGACCAGTTCCAGCGTGAGGGTGGAGAGCGTGGTGAAGCCGCCGCAGAAGCCGGTGGCCAGCAGCAGCCGCGCGTTGCCGCTCAGGAGTTCGGTGCGGGCCGCCATCTCCGCCAGCATGCCGATCAGGAGGCAGCCGAGCAGATTCGCGCCCAGGGTGCCGAAAGGGAAGACGACCGCCTGGCGCTGGAAGGCCACCGTGAGACCGAAGCGCGCCACCGCCCCGGCCGCGCCGCCCAAGGCCACCAGGGCCACCATGATCAGAGCCGACAGACTGGTCATGCCGCGGGCGTTACCCCGCCTACTCTTCGTCGCCCGGCTCGGGGCCGGAATCCCGGCCCTGGTCGCCGTCCTGCTCCGGGGTGCGGATTTTCACGTCCTCCGGGGCGTCGAATCCGAGCCTGATCTCGTTGCGTCTCACCCTGATCACGGTCACCTTCACGTCATCGCCGATGCGGATGGATTCACCGGCTTTTCGCGCAAGAATGAGCATGATCGCCTCTGCATCGAGCCCAGGCCCCGGCCGAGGCCTCTCGCGGGCTCTCTTGTCCAGTATAGGTCATGAGGGGGGTGGCCGGCATCCAGGGCGCCGGGCAAATCGTTCAGTGCATCGTTCACCCAATGGCGAGTCTGCTCTTGGTCTCGGCGTACTCGTCGGCGAGCCGCTCCACCAGGTCGGCCACCGGCATCACCTCGTGGATGCTGCCGACGCCCTGCCCGGCGCTCCAGATGTCCTTCCAGGCCTTCTTGTGGGTGTTGCCGCCACTGCCGAAGTCCATGGCGTTCTTGTCCGCCTCCGGCAGGTTGTCCGGATCCATGCCGGCCCGGGCCACGCTGGGCTTCAGGTAACTGCCGTGCACGCCGCTGAACAGCGACGTGTAGACGATGTCGGACGCCGCGCTGTCCACCAGCATCTGCTTGTAATCCGGCATGGCGTTGGCCTCGTCGGTGGCGATGAAGCGGGTGCCGATGTAGGCCAGATCGGCGCCGATGGCCCGGGCGGCGAGCACGTCGCCGCCGTTCGACATGCAGCCGGACAGGATCACGGTGCCGTCGAAGAACTC
>CAYQZN010000113.1:7466-8632 GCA_964421805.1 uncultured Woeseiaceae bacterium | reverse complement strand
CAAAAAAAATGGCGGACCCCCGTTTCCGGGGGCCCGCCATCCTAGACGGCTTCGACCTTCGGTGAGATCAGAAGTTCTGAGTCACACCCAGGAAGAAGTAGCGGCCGAGGTGATCCCAGGTACCCGGGACCGTGTTGCCGTTACTGTAGGTCGCGATGTTGTTGATGAAGCCGTTCACAGGCGGTGCGTTATCGAAGATATTGGAAATACCTGCGTTCAGCACCGTCTCGCCACCGAACCAGCTCACAGCGTAGTTGGCCGAGAGGTCGAAGTAGTTCTCGGGATCGACCTTGAAGTCCGTGCCTTCGAACTGATCCACCTCACCGACATACCGCCAGCCACCGGTCACCTGCACGTCCCAGGGCGTCATCCACGTCGCGTTCAGGACGTGCTTCCACTCCGGACGCGGACGCTCGCAGTCACCGCCGATCGTGCCGGCACACTCCTGCACCGGCGCACCGGCGACGGGCTGCTGGTCGTATTTGTCCAGCAGCGTACCGCGCAGGGAGAAGTCCAGGCTGCCCCAGTCGCCGATATCCAGGCCGTACGTACCGGTGATATCCCAGCCGGCAACCTCGAAGAAACCGATGTTGATATTCTGCGAAATGACATTCGCCGATCCAACCCAGAGGTTACCGTTCGGCCCACGATTGATCAGTGAGCAGGCAGCCGGACTACCCGTCGTTCCGCACTGGCGAATCGTGAATTCCTCACCGATACCGGCAGCAATGGCGTCCTCCACCTCGATGCTCCAGTAGTCGACACTCAATGTCAGGCCGTCGAGGAGACCGCCGAACATATCGCCGGTCGGCGTGAAGACCGCGCCGAACGTGAAGGAATCCGATTCCTCCGGCTCCAGGTCGAGGTTGCCGCCGAAGATGGCGTTGTACTGACCCGCCGGGCTGAGCGGCACGTTGCCGTACTGAGCAGCCGTCACGCCGGTGTTCGCACACTCGGCCTGGGACAGCTCGGGAGTCGGTCCGCCGCAGGGATCCGTACCGGACCAGAGGCCGAAGCTCGAAGGTTCGAACAGCTCGCGGATGTTCGGCGCACGCACCGCCTGGGAGATTCCGCCGCGGACCATGAGGCTCTCGACAGGCCGCCACTCGCCACCGATGTTCCAGGTGTCCGTGGTCTCGTCCGGGATATCGTAGTCCGAAGAGCGG
>CAYQZN010000113.1:0-7366 GCA_964421805.1 uncultured Woeseiaceae bacterium | reverse complement strand
ACCGATGTTCCAGGTGTCCGTGGTCTCGTCCGGGATATCGTAGTCCGAAGAGCGGTAACGCAGGTCGAGAGCGATTTCCTCGGCGAAGGGCTTGCCCTGCACGAGCGGAACGCGCGCTTCCGTGAACCACTCCTTGACCATTACGGCACCTGAGACGGACGCGGTGGCACCACCCTGACCGGCACCGTCGCCGCTCGTGAAGCCGAAGTCCGGGTTGTAGTCGATCAGCTCGTCGCGATACTCGACACCGACGATCACCCTGACGCCGTCCTCGGCGCTCGGCAGCTGGATACCGTAATCGGTCAGGTCGCCCTGCACGTACGCCACGAACTGATCCTGCTCCAGGTCACCCGTCGCGAACAGCGGCAGAGTCAGGTAGTTGACTGCTGCATCGGTGACGCCTCCGGTCTCGAACACGTTGTAGGGCACGCAGTTGGGATCAGCGCCAGTCAGTACGGTGCGGCAGACCGGCTGACCGGTCGCCGGATCCGTGACGACGTCCAGCGCGCGCTGGATGCGTGTGATCGAGAGATCGTTCTGGTAGACGTTGGAGTAGCGCAGCCGAGACGAGTTGAAGAACGCGTCGTAGCTCCACTGGTCGTTGATGTCGCCGCGTACACCGGCGAGCATGCGCAGGCTGGTGTGCTTGAGGTCGCTGACGCGCGCCCCGCCTTCCACGTTACGGCGGCCGATGTAGTAGTCCGCAATGTCGGCCGTGCTCGTGCAGCCGAGCGTATTGAACTGCTGAGCCGACAGCAACGGGTTCTCGCAGGGGATCTGGCTGGTAACGAAGAACGCACCGGAAGGCGCGATCTGCGCCAGGCTGCGATCGTCCATGAACATGACTTCCGTGTACACCTCGAGCTTCTCATCGAACTCGTAGTGGCCGAACAGGCCGCCGGTGTAGCGTTCGTCGGGACGCTGGAAGTGGTTCAGGGGACCGTAGTTGTAGTACGTGTAATCCCACGGCACGAACTCGTCGCCGGCCACGGTGAAATACGTACCGTCGAACGGCGTGAACAGGCCGGTCGGAATGGTCGCCGATCCGGCACAGGTTTCGCCATTGGAGGAGCTCAGCGCGCAGGCACTGTAGTCCCGCTTGGAGTGGGTCAGCGAATCGACTTCGCGCCAGCCGAGGTAACCGGTGACGTTACCCTTGCCATCCGGTGAGTTCACGCCCATGAGGATGTTCAGGTTGCGCTGATAACCATCGCGCACGTCGTCTTCCGGGACCTCGAAACCGGATGCCTGCAGCTGCCGGCGGACCGCCTCGTTGTCGTTGTTGTGCGAGTAACCAGAGAACTGGTAGTCGACCTGTACGCCTTCGAAGTCGTCCTTCATGATGAAGTTGACGACGCCGGCGACAGCATCCGAGCCATAAACCGAAGCCGAGCCGCCGGTCAGGAGCTCGACGCGCTCGATCATGGAGGCGGGGATCTGGTTGACGTCGGGGGCAAGAGCGAACGGATCGCCGAAGCCCATACGATGGCCGTTGACGAGCACCAGGGTGCGGTCGGAACCCAGACCGCGAAGGTCGAGGGTAGCCGTACCGGTTGCGCCGTTGGCTTCACCGGAAGTCAGCTCCGGCGTGATCTGCGGCATGTCGTTCAGCAGGTCCTCGACGCGGGTAATACCGCGAGAGGTGATATCCTGCGGCCGCACGGTGGTGACCGGGCTCGCCGTGATCAGGTTCGCATCGGTCGCGATACGCGAACCGGTTACGACGATCTCTTCGAGAACGCCTTCGGCTTCGTCCTGTGCCTGGGCAGCGATCGGCACGACGGAAGCCGCCGCGGTGACCGCGGCCGCCCCGTACAGCGCCCGCTGTACAGCACAGGTCAGAGGTTTCTTAGTCAACATTGAACTCTCCCCAGACCGTTTAACTAATAAAGACTGGTCGTGTCTCACGTTGTCTTTTCGATACAACCACAACCATGGCTCGCGAGTATGCCACAGCACCGAACCATTTCAAACGCCTGTTACAGAAAAGGTGTAACTTCTACGCAACAGATTTTCCGGGGAATCCAAGCTGTTGCTCCGCGGCAACAGCGGCGAATCGATCGCAGGTGTGGGCGGGCACTAGCGGGCGAAAGTCGCCCATTCGTCGACGAGATCGCCGAGTTCAGCCTCCAGAGGCCCCAGCCAGGGCTCATAGTGTCGCCAGTAGTCCAGACCGGAGCGGAAGATGGGCCGCCTGACCTGCTCGGAACTCGCCGTGCTGACCGCGCGGCGATTCTCGTGGAATGCGAGGCAGCCTTCCTCGAACGGCAAACCGCAATATTCCAGCAGCCGGCGAATCTCGGACTCGGTATCTTCGACCAGATGCTCATAGATGACCCGGTGTACACGCCCCGGCAGTACGGCGTCGAAATGAGCCATCAACTCGGCATACAGTCGGTAGTAGCGCCCGATCGTCGCGAGGTCGTAACTGAACTGCTGCGCCCGGGCGAAGTGCTCCTTGAACAATGACAGCCCGCAGGCCATCGGCTGGCGGCGCACGTCGATGATGCGGGCGTTCGGCAGAATCAGGTGTATCAGACCGATGTGGGCGAAGTTATTGGGCATCTTGTCGACGAAGAACGGCCTGCCCTCCTTCCGGTGAACCCGGGTCTCGTCGAGATAGCGCTCACCCAGCGCCCGCGATTCCTCCACCGTCAGCCGCCCGAGTGACTCCGGATAACCGCCCGCCTCGACGCCGGGGGCGGCGCCATCCAGACCCCGCGCGATAGCGGCGATATTGGGCAGCTCCATCGTCCCCTCGACCTGGCTGTGGCTCGCGAGAATCTGCTCGACCAGCGTGGAGCCCGAGCGCGGCAGACCGACAATGAAGACCGGATCCGCCGCGCCTGCGCCGAAGCCCGCCCGGTCTGCGAAGAACGGGCCGGACAGCAGGGCCTTGCTGCGGCGGACATGCGCTTCCATCTCGCCGATGTCGTAGGTGCTGCGCGCGCGCCGCAGCCGGTTGCCCTCGGCGTAATGCCGGAAGGACTCCTCGTAGCGCTCCCGGTCCTCGAGCCCCTTGCCCATCGCGAAGTGCAGGTGCCAGCGGTCCCGGTCGTCCAGCGCAGATTGGTCCAGTTGCCGCCCGATCGCCTCCAGTTCCTCGTCGCTCAGCCGATGCGTCTTCAGATTGGCCAGGCTCCAGTACGCCTCGCCATAGCCCGGTGCCAATTCGATGGCCCTGCGGTAGGCCCGGATGCAATCCTCGCGACGCCCGACCGATTTCAGCATGTGCCCGAGGCTGGTCCACACGGTAGGCTGCACCTCGTCCTCGGCCAGCAGCTCTTCGCAGATACGGATCGACTCATCGTATTCCAGCAGCCGCACCAGGATGGAGGCCTTCAGCTTGCGGGCGTCGGTATTCCCCGGCTCGGTGGTCAGCAGATGCTCGGTCTCCGCCAGTGCGTCCTGCAGCCGGTTCTGCCGCATGAGGATCACGGCATGGTTGTGGCGGGCCCGCCGGTAGCCGGGCGCGAGTTCGATGCAGCGGGCCAGCAGCTCCTCCGCCTCGCTGACGCGCTCCTGGCGCTCGACCGCATCCGCGAGCAGGCACAGCGCCACCACGTCGTTGGGATAAGGCCCGAGCTGGGCACGCAGCAAAGACTCGGCGTTCGCCGGCCGGTTCTCTGCCAGCGCGCGGCCGGCCCCGGCGATCCGCGGTTTCTGGTTGGCGTGCGAAATGTAGCCCGCGAACGCCCGGTCGGCCTCGCCGGTGCGATCGAGCGCAGTCAGCAGGTCGGCCAGCGCCAGCCAGGCGTCGGCGAAGTCCGGCTTGGCGTCGACGGCACGCCGCAGCGTAGCCAGTGCGGCCTCGTCGTCGCCCGTCTCACGCAGCGCCAGGCCCAGCTGCAACCGGGGCACCGCAGCGCTCGGATGGGCCTGGCACAGTGGGCCGAGGATCTCGGCAGCGGCAGCAGGATCATTCATCAGGCGCCGGGCGATGGCCCGGAACAGCAGGGCCGCCGGCTGGCCGGGAATCTTCTCCAGCAGGGCCCGCGCCTCGGCATCCGCACGGGCGGGATCGCTGCCGAGCAGCTCGTCGATGTGTGCCAAGGCGGCGTCCAGGGCCCGCTCGGCGTCGGCGTTGGTATTCGGATCCTGCAAAATCGGTCAGCCGGATGATAAACGGGTGGCGGGAGCGCTCGGATTGTGGGCGGGTCACCGCCGTTTTTCAATGCTATCTTAACGGCCATGCGCAAACTGCACCTCATCCTGTCGCGCGGGTCGCCGCCCGGCCCGTCGATCTGCCCGGCACCGGTCGCGAGCGGCTTTGCAATGCCTGTCGCAATGCCAATCGTCACGCGCATGGTCATGAGGATGCCTATGCGGACGACCATGCGGATAGCGATACTCCTCGCCGCTGCCGCCACCGCCGTCACCGTTACGCTGGCCCCCGGCCCGGCCGCCGCGCAAAGCCTTCCCGCAGACCTGCTGGCCTGTCGGGACATCGTCGCCGCCGACGAGCGTCTCGTCTGCTACGACCGGGCCGTCGACCGTCGCGCCGATGACACCGGCGATGCGCCCGGCAGTACGGCCGGCGAACCGGGTGCGTCTGTTCCGCCCGCGGCGACATCACCGGCATCGGTCCAGGCCGAAGCACCGGCGTCTGCGTCACCCGCCTCCGTTGCGGATAGGCGTAGCGAAACCGCTCCGCTGCCCTCCCCCGAAGAGCTGTTCGGCCGCGACCCGACCGACATCCAGCGCCGCATGGACCAGGCGGCCGGACGGGAAGAGCTGCAGAAGATCACGGGCGATGTGCTCGAGCTGATTGAAATCGCACCGGATCGCATCGCCGTGAAACTCGACAACGGCCAGATCTGGCGCCAGACGGTCCCGGACCGATTCTTCCTGCGCGAGGGCCACGAGGTGGAGATCCGCCGCGCCACCCTCGGCTCCTACCTGATGAATCGCGCGGGCTCGAGCCGCAGCATCCGGGTGGAACGCGCGGACTGACTCCGCGCCTGCTGCCAGCCGCCGGCGCGTCGCCTCAGTATTTGTAGCGGAAATCCAGTATCAGGCGGTCGTAGTCCAGTTCCTCGGCGCCGGGAACGCCGCGGTCCACGGCGTTCTCGTTGATGACATTATCGAAATAGGTCAGCCGGAAGACCCAGTTCGACGCAATCACGTAGTCGGCGCTGAGCACATGGCCGCGGGCGTCCGTGCCGCCGTCACCGAAATTGGAATCCGTGAGCAGGCCCAGCGCCGCATCCGCTTCCAGGTCCTGATAGAAATAACGAATCCGCCAGCCGCCGATGTCCTTCGCCCTGCCGAGGGTGCCGCCCAGGGCCCAGCCGGTATCGTACTCACCGGCTTCCAGGTTCCTGGCATAGTCGGCGAACACGGATACCGGCCAGTCGCCGAGGACGAAATCCAGCTCGCCGCCGACCTCTAACAGGTGGTAGTCGTACAGGAAGCTGCCGTCCGGCGCGAACGAGTTGCCGAAGAATTCGGCCTCCTCGTACAGGGGCTGGCGGCCGGCGACATCGATCTGGTAGTAACCCCCACTGAAGCTCAGAGAACTTCCACGGCCCAGAGCGAAGCTGCCGCCGCCTTGCAGCGCGAAGGCCACCTCGTCTCCCGCGCGACTGTCACCCTCCAACCAGGTGGCCATGGCGGTGCCGAAGAGGCTGCCGCTGTTGTAGAGCACCGCGAAACCTTCCGGGCGCCAGTCGTCGTCCCAAAGCAGACTGCTATCCCCGGGCCTGACCAGCGGTCGTTTGAATTTTCCGCCCAGGATGCGGGTATTCTCGAGCGCGCTCCACTCGAAGTAGGCGAGGTCGAGCGATATCGCCTTCGAGGTGCCGCCGCCGCCCAGCGTCTGGTTGGCCGAGACCGGATTGTCGCCGCCGGTCGTCAGGCCGAAGCCGGTGCGCACCGTCTCGTTCACCTGCGCGACAATCGCCGGCCGCGCGCGGATGCGGTGGCGCTCCCGGCTGTCGCTGCCCTCCTGATCGATGGTCTCCCAGCGGTAGCGGAAATCGCCGCTGAACGCGACCCGGTCGGTCCAGTGGTCCGCGCGAGGCGCGGGGGCGGGCGTCGGCTCGGGGGCGGGCGCCGGGGCTGCGGTCTCCTCGAGCCCGTTGCCGTCCTCGTCAATGCCGGCGCGCTCCTCCAGTTCCGCCAGCCGCTCGCTGAGTGCGGCGATCTGCGCGCGCAACTCGCGGATTTCCTCCTGGCTCACGGCGGCCGCGCCCGAAAATGCAGGCGCAAGTACCGCGCCGAGCACCACGCCCCCTACGACGCACGCTCTCAGCAATGCTCGCATCTCTGATCTCCCCATTTGATTATCTGGAGTTGATTGTCCGGAGTCGTCCGGCCCACCGCCGGCGCGCCCCTGTGTCACGAAAAGGTTTCCTTATTATTGCAGTTTTGTGACGCCCGGTGGACGCCACGACCGGGCACCGCGGTCCTGTGCGGGACGGTTCTGCTACGATCCGGCGGTCGCGGCACGCTCCGTCGCCGCAGGAGTCATACGGTATGCGCATCACCACTTTCCCGATCTCCGTACTGAGTGCGTTCACGTCGGTCCTGCTCCTCGCCGCGCCGCCCGCCCGCGGCGCCGAGGCCCTCGATCTCTACGTCGAGATGACCACCGGCAGTTTCAGTTCCGCCGCCCAGGCCGCCGCCGACGATCGTTACGGCACCGCAGTCTGGCACATCGCCGAAGTCTGGGAAGGCCGGGACGACGGCCGCTGGCTGTATGCCGAGAACTGGTTCGGCGAGGCCGAGCGGCCCTACCGGCAGCGCATCACCCGTCTTACGGTGGCGGAGGACGGCAGCCTCCTCGCCCGCGGCTACCGCCTGCCGGAGACCGAACCCTACGTCGGCGCCTGGGAAGACCCGTCGCTGCTGGACGGTCTGTCGCCGGACGACCTGGAATCCGTGCCGGGCTGCGACGTCACCCTGGTTCGCGCCGGCGAGCGGCGCTTCGAGGGCAACACCCGGGGCCGCGAGTGCAGGAACAGCTACAAGGGAGCCGCCTACGTGGTCTCGCGCTCGGTGCTGACCGACGAGGTCATGATCAACTGGGACCGGGGCATCGCGGCCGACGGCCGGGTGGTGTGGGGACCGGAGGCCGGCGGCTACCGTTTCCGCCCGATCGGCGAGGACGGCGACACGCAGGCCTGCAACGAGCCGGTGCGTATGGTGGTCTTCGGCGAGATCCACGACCGCGAAGCCTTCGCCGCCTATCCGCGGGCCATCTTCGCCTCCGGCCTGTACGAGCAGGTGCAGGGCTACTACGAGGCCATCACGCCGGCGCTGGCGGTCTTCGAGGGCGACCCGCCGCCGGGACGCGGCGTCGTCATCTCCCGCTTCCCCTGCCTGGAGGCGGCGCGGGAGTTCTGGTACTCGGACACCTACCAGA
>CAYQZN010000112.1:0-8675 GCA_964421805.1 uncultured Woeseiaceae bacterium | reverse complement strand
GGCGCCGTCGTTGCGGTCGGCCACGGTGGCGGCGCCGGCCGCGGGCGTCGGTGCGCGGCGGAAGAATTCGCGCAAACTGGAACGGAAGATCACCAGCCCGAGCAGCAGGCCGATGCCGGCGCCGAACAGCGCGGCGAACAGCGGGCTCACGGAGGCCCGCGGCGCCGCATCGTCGTCTGCAATCCGGGGTGCCGGACCGGCCGGTGTCTGCACCAGGCCTGCGTCAGCGGTGGAGGCGTCGCCGGCGGGTTCAGACTTGAACGGGCTCGGCGGTTCCGCGGCCATCTCGTCCATCGCCTGGCGCACGGCGGGGCGGATTCGCTCGGCCGACGCGGCAGCCGCCGCAGTCGACGGGGTCGACGTGGCCGGCGCGGTCGCGGCAGGGGCCGCTGCTTCCGCGCTCCCGCCGGCCCCGGCCGTCGGGGCAGCGAGCGTCGCCTCGCCCGCGGACATGGACGCGTCTGCAGGCGGTGCGGCCCGGGTCGGAGTCGTCGCTGCCGTCGCCGTCGCGGCGGGTGTCGCCGCTGCCGGTCCGCCGGCCGTTGCCTTGGTATCCGTCGCGGGGATCTCGAGCACGCTGCCGGCCCGCAGCCGGTCCATGTCGCCGCCGATGAAGGCCTCCGGATTGGCCGCGAAGATGCGCTCGGCGGTCGCCCAGATGCCGCCGGGACGGTCGGTGACCCGCTGGGCGATCGTCGACAGCGTGTCGCCGACCCGGACCCGGTATGCGCTGCCGGGGCTGAGCGGCTCCGTCGGCGCCGGCACGTTCGCCCGGCTGGTGCGCCCGTTCGCGGACGAAGCCGGCAGCACGGCCGCCGGCTCCGCCGGTGCACGGCGGGGTGCCGGCACGGGCGCGGGCTCCGCGGTGACCGGTGCCAGACCCGGCGGGTCGATGATCAGTGTGTAGGAACGGATGATGAACGGGGTGGAGGCGCAGTCCACCTTGAGATTCATGCCCAGCAGCGGTTCGCGGATGCCGCGGTCGCTGCGGATCACCAGGCGGTTGCCGGCCGTGGAACTCACCCGGCCCGCCGTCAGCGCCGGCAGGCCGGCGGGATCGTCGGGCTGGCCGCGCACCAGGCTCACGCAGTCGGCCGTCAGCCGTTCGTTACCCCAGGTGGCGTAGGGGACGACCACCTCCAGCGGCTGGCCGAGGCCGGAGCGCACGACCGGCTCGCCCAGTTCCAGTGCAGCGGCGGGCCCGCCGGCCAGCAGCGCGCAGACGCAGCTCGCTACCAGGGTCGATCGGGGCTTCGGTCGGGAGGCAGGCCGCGGGCCGGCCCGGTATGAGTGGTCCGCCCGGTCGACGGCCGTCGTCTGCGCCTGCTTGCTTTCGTCGTTCATCGGCGGCGATATCCTCGTTCGCTGTGGACCCGCGATGCGCGGTTCGCGGGTGAGTGTCGCAGGAGCATCGCCGCTCGGGCGGGTAGGCACCATGAAACCCGTCATAATTTCGGAAAAAAACGGGGCCGGACCTCCCGTCTGCGGACAGAGTGTGAACCGGGTCACACGAGGCGGGCGCCCTCAGGCCGTCTCCTGCAGCACCACCTCGGGTTCGTGGACGTAGTAACCCTGCATGTAGGAGATGCCGAGCTGCCAGAGCACCGCCATGGTGTTGGCGTCCTCCACCCGCTCCGCGATGGTGCGGGCGCCGACGGCGCGGGAGCGTTCCACCAGAGTCTGCACCTGGCGCTGCAGCGCTTCGTCCCGGGCCAGCGACTGGATCAGCGAGCCGTCGATCTTGACGTAATCCGGTTCGAGCTTCTCCACCGTCCGCAGCGAGCGCTCGCCGGTGCCGACGTGCTCGAGCGCGAAGTTGGCGCCCAGGCTGCGCAGCGTATGAGCGAGCACGGAGAACTGGTGCAGGTAGCGGATGGCATCCTCTTCGGCCAGCTGGAAGCAGAACTGGCCGGGTTCCGCGCCGAAGGCGCTGAATTGCTCCCGCAGCCAGTCCGGCAGGGTCTCGTCCACGATCGAGTGCCGGGACAGGCGCACGAACAGCTTGCCGGCCTGGCTCGAGGCGGCCAGCTGACAGGACGCGCCGATCACCCAGCGGTCGATCACCTGCATGAGATTGTTGCGTTCGGCCGCTGGCAGGAACTCGGACGGCAGCACTTTGTTGCCCTGCTCGTCCAGCATGCGGATGAGGATGTCGAACATGCCCTGCTGCTCGCCGTCCAGGCTCGCGATGGGCAGCTGCAGCAGCCGGAAGCGGTTCTCCATCAGCGCCGACTTCAGGTGCCGCACCCAGATGGCATCGTTGCGCCGCATGCGGGTGTCGGTCTCTGCCGTCTCGTTCATCAGCACCGTCGCGCCGCCGGCATCCCTGCCGTGGGCGTGAGCCTCCGCGGCGCTCGCGATCAGCGGTCCGGACTCCCGGATCATGCCGGTGGCGGCACACAGGCCGATCGTGCAGGTGAGGCCGACGGCGCCCTCTTCTGCGGAGAAGCGGTGCGCCTTGACCTTCTCCAGCAGGCGCTCGCCCCAGCGCTCCGCGTCCCGCTCCGAACCGCGTTCCAGCAAGGCGAGGAAGGCCGTGCCCTCGAAGCGGCCGGCCAGTTCGTCGTCGCCCAGTTCCTCGCGCAGCAGCGCCGCCAACTCGGCCAGCACGTCCTCGGAGCGGAAGATGCCCACCTTGGACTGTACGTCGCCGAAGCGGTCCGGCTTCACCCAGGCCAGCACGCGCACGCCGGATTCCATGGGTACGGCCAGACGGGCATTCAGCGCGTCGACGAAGTGCTTGCGGGCGAGCAGGCCGGTGGTCGGGTCGGCGGTGAGGGCCCGGTGCACCATCTCGCCCGTCGCGCCGCCTTCCGGCGCCGACGGGGCGATGGAGACCTGGATGGCGGGCTCGCCGTCATGCTCCGTCTTCTTCAGCTCGAGCTCCACGGCCAGGTCCGCGCCGTCTTCGGTCACGGCCTGCGCCTGCAGCACGTCGTCCTTCCACTTGCCCTTGTCCGCGGCCACCAGCGCGCCCTTCAGCGGACCCTGGGAGGCGGGCGAGAAGCTGTCCATCAGCGGCATGCCAACCAGCGCGCTGGCGTCGGCGACGCCGAACAGCTCCAGCCAGGCCGGGTTCACGTCGACGACGATGCCTTCCTGCACATAGGCAATCGCGTCCGCCGACTGGTTCATGTAGGCGCGCAGCTGGCGCTTGTATTCCGTGGCCGACTCCAGGGTGGCATTGAGCGCGCGCTCCATGCGGTGATTTCTGAGTTCGCGCTCCAGCACGGCCTGCAGGCGGTGACGCTGGTCGAACGAGACGAGGTCCCGGGCGCCCGCCTGCATGGCGGCGGCGATCGCGTCCTCGTCGACCACCCGGCCGATCAGCACCAGCGGCGTCTCCGGCGCGTAGCGGTCGCGCAGGCGGGCCACGCTGGTGACCTCGGCGATCTGGTCGTCGAGCACCTGCAGGATCAGCTCCAGATCGTCGGCGAGGGCCGCCTCCAGCTGCTCCGTGCCGCGCACCCAGACGCAATGGGCCGCGTGGCCCGCGTCGCGCAGCGCGCTGTTGACGCGTTCGACGTTGTCCTGGGTGGCGGTGAGGACCGCCAGTGGTACGCCTGTCTTCTGGGTCAACCTGGAGGGCTCCGGTTACGGCTCGGCGGCGGCCGTGCAAGGCGTCGGGGGTGTCTGTGCTTACCCGAGATACAAGGCCAGCCCTAGTGCGTCCGGATACTACATCAGCGTTTCCGCCGGTTGTTTTCGGCGTCGCAAAAACGTGACACAGATCATGCCCGGACCGCGGCGGGCGCCACCGGATCGGCAGCCGCGGCGCCTTACGCCGGGTGCGTCCGTCGCGCTATCATGGCGGGATCGAGCACACTCCTCGCAGGAACAAGATGGCGACGACCTAATGGCAACATACAGCACCAACGAATTCCGCTCCGGCCTGAAGATCATCCTCGACGGCGACCCCTGCAACATCGTCGAGAACGAGTTCGTCAAGCCGGGCAAGGGCCAGGCGTTCAACCGGGTGAAGATCCGCAACCTGAAGACGGGGCGGGTGGTCGACAAGACCTTCAAGTCCGGCGACAGCGTGGAGGCCGCCGACGTCATGGAGACCGAGATGCAGTATCTCTACTCCGACGGCGAGTTCTGGCATTTCATGGTGCCCGACACCTTCGAGCAGTACGCGGCCGACGAGAACGCCGTGGCCGACGCGCGCCAGTGGCTCAAGGAACAGGACATGTGCACCGTGACCCTGTGGAACAATGTCCCGCTGGCCGTGGCGCCGCCCAACTTCGTGGAACTGGAGATCACGGAGACGGACCCGGGCATCCGCGGCGATACCGCCCAGGGCGGCGTCAAGCCCGCGAAGCTCGAGAGCGGCGCCACCGTGCGGGTGCCGCTGTTCCTGGAGCAGGGCGACGTCATTCGCGTGGACACGCGCTCCGGCGAGTACGTCTCACGGGTGAAGGACTAGCGGCCGGCGCCGCCGACCGCCGGGCAGCCGACCTCAGAGCGAGCGCGCGGCCGCGCCCAGGTGGGCGCTCAACAGTGCCGCCGCGGCTTCCAGCCGGGCCACGTCGCCGGCGGTGAAGCGGTCCGGCTCCGGGCTGTCCACGTCCAGCACGCCGTAGACCTCGCCGTCCCGCATCAGCGGCACCACCACCTCCGAGCGCGAGTCCGGGTCGCAGGCGATGTGGTCCTCGAAGGCGTGGACGTCCGCCACGCACAGCGTCTGCCGCCGCTCGGCGGCCGTCCCGCATACCCCGCGGCCGAGGGGGATGCGCACGCAGGCGGGCCTGCCCTGGAACGGGCCCAGCACCAGCTCGTCGCCGCGGCGGACGTAGAGCCCCAGCCAGTTGATCCGGGGCAGGCGCTCGTAGAGTGCGGCGACGAAGTTCGCGCAGCTGGCCAGCGGATCGTGCTCGCCGGCCAGCAGCGCCTGCAGTGCCGTGGTCAGTTCGTCGGCGCCTGCCGGCGTCTCGCTCATGGTTTCGTCTCCGGCTCTGTTTGTTCGGCGCCATTGCCGGGGATCAGCGGAAACGCCTGCACCCGACGAATGTCGTCGCTGCCGGCGGCGGCCATCACCACCCGATCGAAGCCGACCGCCACGCCGGCGGTGGCGGGCAGCCCGTGGGCGAGGGCGGCCAGCAGGCACTCGTCGGGCAGCCTGTCGGGGCGGCCGCGGGCACGGCGCGCGGCCCGGTCCGCCGCGAAGCGCTCGCGCTGCTCGTCGGCATCGGTGAGTTCCACGAAGCCGTTGGCCAGCTCGCGGCCGTTCAGGAATACCTCGAAGCGCAGCGCGAGCCGCGGGTCGGCGCTATCCAGTGCGGCCAGCGCGGCCTGGGCCGCCGGGTAATGGGTCAGTACGGCCAGCGTTCCCGCCGGGGCCAGGGCCGGGGCGACCCGGGTGCCCATTAGGAAGTCCAGCGCCGCGTCCCGGTCGGATACCGTCTCGCCGCCGCCGGCCGCGGCGGCCGCCGCGATCACGGCCTCGTCGCCGGCCGTCAGCGGGTCCACGCCGGCGGCCTCCAGGAAGGCGTCGCGATGGCGGCGGGTGACGGTGGCCGGTTCGCCGAGGGACGGTGCGAGCAGCGTGTGCAGCAGCGACAGGGTGTCGGCCACCACGGCGTCGAGGTCCTGGCCGTGGCGGTACCACTCCATCAGGGCGAACTCCGGCTGGTGGTAGCGGCCGTGCTCGCCGTCGCGGAATACGTGGCAGATCTGGTAGATGTCCGGCGCGCCGGCCGCCAGCAGCCGCTTCATGGCGTACTCCGGCGAGGTGTGCAGGAACCAGCGCCGCGCGGGCGTCGACGCGAGCTCCGCAGCCACGCTCTCGATGTTGGGGTCGGTGACGCCGCGGGGCGTCAGCACCGGCGTGTCCACCTCGATGATATCCCGCGCGGCGAACCACTGCCGGGCCGCGGCCAGCATGCGCGCCCGCAGCGCCAGCACGGACCAGTCGGCCCGGGGTCGCCAGTGCGCTCGCTCCGCGCTCACGCCGCCGCGCCGGTGAGGCGGCCGACCACCTGGCCCGTGCGCAGCCGGGTGCCCGGTACGAGCCCGGCGGAGAATTCGGCGGCGCCGGCCGGCAACAGCAGGATCACGGTGGAACCCATGTTGAACCAGCCGAGTTCGTCGCCCCGGGCGAGTTCCGGCGCCGTCGCATCGGCCCGCCAGTCCCGGCTGGTGGGGAAGCGGTGGCCGGCCCGGTACTCCGCCTGCCAGACCGTGCCGATGGTGCCCACGTTCAGCGCGCCGACCAGCACCACCGCCATCGGCCCGCATTCGGTCTCGAACACGGTCACCAGCCGCTCATTGCGCACGAACAGGCGGGGCACGCCCGCCGTGGTGACCGCGTTGACGCTGAACAGGCGGCCGGGGAGGTGGGCCGTGCGCACCAGCCGGCCGGCCAGCGGCATGTGCACCCGGTGGTAGTCGAAAGGGGCCAGGTACACGGTGAGGAATGTGCCGTCGGCGAAGGTCTGTGCGAGTGCCGTATCGCCGCCCAGCAGCTCCGCGGCGTCATAATGCCAGCCCTTCACCTGCAGCAGGCGCCGGCCCTCCAGCCGTCCGGACTGGCTGATCACGCCGTCGCAGGGGGAGGCCAGCGCCCCGGGCTCCGCCGGCTGGGGGCGCAGCCCCGGCTTCAGCCGGCGGGTGAAGAAGTCGTTGAAGTGCTCGTAGCCGTCGGGCACCGGCCGCCCGGCCTCGGACGTGTCCACGCCGAACTGCCAGCAGAACCAGCGGATGGTGGCGTTGCGCACCAGCCGGCTGCGGATGCGGGTGAGGTGGTAGACGATGCGGGTCAGCAGTTGCTGCGGCGCGAGGTACTGGGACAGCACGAACAGCCGCGGCCCGATGCCGAGCGACGAGGCGGACACCGACGGGCCTCTAGTCCGTGCCGCGCCGCACGGGCGCCTCGAAGGCCAGCACCGTGCCGTCGGCGAATCCGAGCTCCAGTGTCACGGCGCTGCCGGCGGCGGGCAGCGGGTCGGCGAACAGCATCAGGTGCAGGCCGCCCGGCGCGAAGGCCAGCGTCTCCCCGGCCGGTATCGTGACGACGTCCAGCTCGCGCATGCGCATGACGCCGTCGGCCATGCGGGTCTCGTGGATCTCGGCGCGGGCGACGCCTCCGGCGCTCACCGATTCCAGCACGAGATCGTCACCGCCGGCGTTCACCAGCACGAAGTAGCCGGCCGTGGCGGAGGCGCCCGGCGGCACGGCCCGGACCCAGGGGTCCTCGACCGCGACGTCCGGCCCGGGCTGGCAGCCGGCCAGGCAGACCACGCCGACCAGGGCCGCGAGCGGGCGCGCCAGCGCGCGCATCAGCCGGCGCCGCCGGGGCCGGCGGGTACCGCGCGTCCCTCGAGGATGGCGGCGATGTCCCGTGCCATCGGCTCCACGCGGTGGGGCGTGCCGAATACCGCGCGCAGGCGGGCCTGGGGGTCGATCAGCAGCACCGAGGCGCTGTGATCCACGGTGTAGGCCGTGCGTTCGGCGTTCCAGACCTTCGCGCTGATAATACCCAGCTCGCGCGTGAGTGCGTCCAGGGCATCGGCGGTGCCGGTGGCGCCCCGGAAGGCCGGGTCGAAGTACTGCACGTAGTCGGCGATGGTCTGCGGGTCGTCACGCTCGGGGTCGACGCTCGTGAACAGCACCTTCGGCACCGGGTCGCCCTCGCGCTGCAGCCGGCGTTTCACCGCCGCCAGGGTCTCCAGCGTGGCCGGGCAGATGTCCGGACAGTGCGTGAAACCGAAGAACACCAGGGACCAGTCGCCCTCGAAATCCGCCCGGGTGAACGGGCTCGCGTCCTCGCGCACCAGCTCGAAGGCGGGCAGGGGGCGCGCCGGCGTCAGCAGCGTGGCGCTCTGCACCTCGACGTCCCGGGGCAGCACCAGGCCGCCGATGACGATCCCCGCCACCAGCGCGAGGGCGGCGGCGGGCAGGAATAACGTGCTCGATTTGCTCATGGTTTCGGTTAATGGTCTCGGCTAATGGTGAATCGATGGGTGGCCGCTGCGCGGATTCTACCGTGTTCGACAGCGCGCTTCGCGGTATGATCGCCGCCTCCCGGTCCTGTCCAGCAAATCACCGTCCCATGAGTCCCGCCCGCCCGGCCGGCCTCGCCGCCGCGCACATCCCGCCCCGCATCGCCGATGCGATCCCCTGGCTGAGCGACTGGTTCGAGGCCGGGGCGCTCTACTATGGCCACGGTACCGCCAATTCCCTGGACGAGGCCGCCTGGCTGGTGCTCTCCGTCGCCGGGCTCGATTTCGACGACCCGGGCGCGCCGGAGCAGCGGCTGAGCCGCGCCCGGCGCGGGCGCATCGCGGAGCTGGCCGCCCGGCGCCGGCGCGAGCGCATCCCGCTCGCCTATCTGCTGGGCGAGGCCTGGTTCGCCGGTCGCCGCTACCACGTGGACGAACGGGTGCTGGTGCCGCGCTCGCCGCTGGCCGAGCTCATCGTCGAGCGCTTCGAGCCCTGGGTGCGGCCCGAGCGGGTGCGGCGCATCCTCGACCTCGGCACCGGCAGCGGCTGCATCGCCTGCGCCCTGGCCCACGCGTTCCCCGAGGCCCGGGCGGATGCGGTGGACGTCTCGCCGGAGGCGCTGGCCGTCGCGCGCCGCAACGTGGCCGAACACGGCCTCGCCGACCGGGTGGAGCTGCTCGAGGGCGACCTGTTCGCGCCGGTGGCCGGGCGGCGCTACGACCTCATCGTCAGCA
>CAYQZN010000111.1:0-8681 GCA_964421805.1 uncultured Woeseiaceae bacterium | reverse complement strand
CCCACGCGATGGTCTACACGGACACGCTGGCGAGCGCCAAGCGCCTGACCCGGGAACTGCCGCGCGCTCTTTCCGACCGGTTCCCGCAAGCCTCCGTCATCGTCAGTCCGTTCGCCCAGGGGCCGCCGGTGGCAGCACCGGTGGGCTTCCGCATCGAAGGCCCGGACGTCGCGACGCTGAAACGCCTGGGCGATGAGCTCAGACGCATCATGCACACGGTCCCCGGCATACTGCAGACACGCGCCAGCGTGACCGGAGGCGAGGCGAAACTCGCGTTTCGCGCCGACGAGTATGCCGTGCGGCTCGCCGGACTCAGCCTCAGCGACGTCGCCGGGCAGATGCAGGCGAATCTGGAAGGCGCGACCGGTGGCACCGTGCTGGAAGATCTGGAAGAGCTGCCCGTGCGGGTGCGGCTGTCGCGGGAAGCCCGGGAGACCACGGCGGCGATCGCCGGCTTCTCGCTGCTGGCGCCCGCTCTCGACGGCGAGTGGATCCCCGCCGACGCCGTCGGCGAGATCACGCTGGTGCCGGAGGCCGCCAGCATCAGCCGCCGCGACGGCCGTCGGGTCAACAACGTCCACGGCTACATCCGCCGCGACGCGCTGGCGATCGACGTCACCAACGCCGTGCGCCGCCGTATGGCGGCTGCCGGCTTCACTCTGCCGCCGGGCTATACGCTCACCGTGGCGGGTGACAGCGAGGAACAGTCGGAGGCGTTCGGCGAGCTGCTCGCGTACATGCCCGTGCTCCTGCTGCTGATGGCCGCGACCATCATCCTGTCCTTCCGCAGCGTCACGCTGGCGGCGCTCATCGGCGTTGTCGCGGTGCTGTCCGTCGGCCTCGGCATGCTCTCTTTGTGGGCCGGCGGCTACGCGCGCGGGTTCAACGCCATCATCGGCAGCGCCGGCCTGATCGGCGTGGCCATCAACGGCACCATCGTCGTGCTGGCCGGCATCCGGGCCAATCCGTGCGCCCGCTCCGGCGCCGCGGATGCCATCGTGGAGGAGACCGTGGGCGCGACCCGGCACATCGCCAGCACCACGCTGACCACCGTGGGCGGTTTCGTACCGCTGCTCGTCTTCACCGGCGGGGATTTCTGGCCGCCGCTGGCCATCGTCATCGCCGGCGGCGTGTTCTTCTCCATCACGCTGTCGCTCGGCTTCACGCCGGCCGTCTACCGGCTGTTGCACCGGCGGCGGTGGCGGCAGGCCGAGGCCGTGGCGGCCGGCGGGAGTGTCCCGGCATGAGCAGCGGCAACCTGAGGCGTGCCGCGCTGGCCGTGCTGACGACGGCCGGTGCACTGGTCCTCGCCGGCTGCGCGGTGGGGCCGGATTACGAGCCGCCGGAGAGCGACGGCGGAGAGTGGCTGGCTCCGCCCGACGGCGTCACGACGGAGAGCCTGCCGGGCGAATGGTGGTCGCTGCTGCAGCAGCCGGAGGTCGACGGCTACGTGCAGGCGGCGCTGGCGGAGAACCGGGATCTGCGCGCGGCCGTGGCGCGGGTGGAGGAGGCCCGGGCGCTGCGCGGTGTGGCCGCGGCGGCGCTGTGGCCCCGCCTGGATGCCGAGGGCAGCTATACCTGGTACGAGCAGAGTCTGAACTCGCCCGGTGCCGCCTCGCAGATCATCAGCGCCGGGCTGGCCTCCCGGGACGGCGAGTTCTACAACGCCCGTCTGGACGCGAGCTGGGAGCTGGACCTGTTCGGCGCCACCCGCCGGCGGCTGGAGGCGGCGGCTGCCGGCAGCGAAGCTGCGGCGGCGGCCGCAGCAGGCACGGCGCTCTCCGTGGTGGCGGAGACGGTCAGCGCCTGGATCGAATACCGCGGCGCCCGGAAGCGGCTGGCGGTCACGCGCCGCAGCGTCGACGCCCAGACCCAGACGCTGGAGCTCACGCGCTCCAAGGTCGAGATCGGCCTGGCGCGGGAGCTGGACGCGCTGCGGGCCGAGGCCGAGCTGAGGTCGACGCGGGCCCGGCTGCCGGCGCTGCAGGCGGCAGCTGCCGCGAGCGCGGACCGGTTGGCAGTCCTCACCGGGCGCACGCCGGGCGAGGTGCGCGCCGCCCTTGCGGGCGAGCCGGCGCTGCCCGACTCGCCGGCCAGTCTGCCGGTCGGACTCCGCGCCGAGATCCTGCGCCGGCGTCCGGACGTAATCGCGGCCGAGCGGGAACTCGCCGCGGCCACGGCGGAAGTCGGCGGGGCGACCGCGGCCTTCTTCCCGCGCCTGGTGCTCGGCGCCAGCGGCGGCTTCGAGGCCGGCGACGCAGCCGATCTCGCCACCGGCGACAGCCGCACGCTCGGCATCGTGCCGTTCCTGCGCTGGCCGGTCTTTCAGGGTGGCAGGCTGCGGGCCGAACTGCGCGCGGCGGAGGCGCGGGAGCGCGCGGCGCTGGCGCGCTACGAGGGTGCCGTGCTGCGCGCGCTGGCGGATGCGGAGTCCGCCCTGGCGGCCTGGGCCGGCGAGCGCGGTACTCTCGTGGAGCTCAGGCAGGCCTCTGCCGCGGCTGCGGAGGCAGCCGACATCGCCGCCCGGCTGTACGAGAAGGGGCTGGGCGATTTCCTGACCGTGCTCGACGCCGAGCGCCGCCTCGCCGAGACCGACGACGAGCGGGTACGAGCCGAGATCCGCACGCTGCTCGCCCTGGTGCGCGTCTACAAGGCCCTTGGTGTCGGGACGCCGTAACAAAACCGCAATGAATCCTTAACGTCACTTTAAGAACGGGGTGATCTCCTTGGGGCCGGGAAAAGAGCAACAAAGACGGCGCCGCCATGGACCCCGCCTCCATACTACTGGTCGACAACGACGCCGCATGCCGCGCTGAGCTCGCCCGGCACCTGCGGGAACTCGGGCACAGGATCAGCGAGGCCGAGACGGCCGGGCAGGCCGTGCGCGAGGTCCGGGACCGCCTGCCCGACCTCATGGTGCTCGAGTCGCTCCTGCCCGACGTGCACGGCCTCGAGGTGCTGCAGGACGTCCGCCGCAACGACCGGCTGCGGCCGCTGCGCGTCCTCATGACCTCCCGCGCACCGGTTTCCCGGGACGTGGTCCGAGCCTTCGAGTCCGGCGCCGACGACTTCGTCGGCAAGCCCTACGCGATCGAGGAAATCACGGCCCGCATCGGCGCCTGCCTGCGCCGGCCGGCCAGCGCGGGCGCCAGCGACGTTCTCAGCGCCGGCGAGATCCTGGTGGACCAGTCGAGCCACCGGGTGACCGTGGCCGGCAGGCCCGCCGCGCTCGCTCCCCGCGAGTACCGGCTGATGAGCTTCCTGGTCTCCAACCAGGATCGGGTCTACAGCCGCAGCCAGCTGCTGATCTACGTCTGGGACAGGGACGCCAGGGTGGGTCCGCGCACGGTGGACGTCCACATCCGGCGGCTGAGGAAGATCCTGGAGCCCTACGGTATCGCCCACTACATCCAGACCGTGCGCGGCAGCGGATACCGCTTTTCCCTGCACGAGAGCTGATGCAGGGACGACTTCGTGTTGTCCGATCAACACATTGCGAGCCGGTGCTCGATCAGGTCTCTGGAGTCGTCATCAATCTGTAATGGAGCTGTCACAAAACGTGAGCATTCCGGGCGTAGATTGCAGCACCTCGGCGGCCCGGTCCGCTGCTTCGCCGATGAGAACAACAACGCAGAGGAACAGCGGCGCCGTACCCGGCCCGGACTCACATCGGAAATTCACGACGCGCAGCGAAGCGCACGAACGAACTCTACGCCTGGAGAAAACTGATGAATCGTAAAGTCTTGTTTGCCACCGTCCTCGCCGGCGTCGCGCTTGCGGGCTGCGACAGCGGAGACATCAACATCTCGCCGCAGACCGTCGACAACAGCGTCGACAACAGCGTGTCCAACCCGGGCGGCGGCACCGACACAAACCCCTGTGCTTCCTATCAGAACACGGGCGGGCAGACGCTGCAGGGCAGCTACGACGGCACCAACTGCACCTATTCGCCTTCGTTCGCCGATGCCGGCAACAACGTGCTGGTGGACCTGAACATCCCGGCGCTGCCGAATGGCGGTGCTCACATCTTCGAAGGCAGCCTGTTCATCGGCCAGACCTTCGACAACGATGCCGACCTGGCGGCCGCCGGCATCTCCCAGGGCGGCGACGGGCCGGAGCTCACCATCGCGGCGGGTGCGACCCTTGCCTGGCGCACGAGCGCGAACTTCCTGATCATCAACCGCGGCTCGCGGATACTGGCCGTGGGCCAGGAGGATGCTCCGATCACGTTCACCTCCGAGTCCGACGTGCTCGGCACGGTCGGTCCCGAGGACGTGCAGCAGTGGGGCGGCATGGTCATCAACGGCTTCGGCGTCACCAACAAGTGCCAGTACACGGGCAGCGTTGCCGGTGGCGACCTGGCCACCACCGACTGTCACGTGGACGCGGAAGGGGCAGCCGGCCTGGACGAATCCCAGTACGGCGGCGACAACAACGACGACAGCTCCGGGCGTCTCGAGTACGTCGTGGTCAAGCACACCGGCGCCACGGTGGGCAACGGCGACGAGCTGAACGGCATCTCCTTCGGTGGTGTCGGCGGCAACACGATCGTCCGCAATCTGCAGGTCTATTCGACCTTCGACGACGGCATCGAGATGTTCGGCGGCGCCGTCAGCTTCGAGAACTTCGTCGGCGTGTATGTGCGTGACGATTCCATCGACATCGACGAAGGCTGGTCCGGTTCCATCACCAATGCACTGGTCATCCAGTCCGAGACCGACGGCAACCACTGCATCGAGGCCGACGGCATCGGTTCGTTCAGCGATCTGGATCCGGCCGTCGTCGAGGATTTCATCGCGCGTGGCCTGAACAGCAACTTCACGATCTCCAATCTGACCTGCATCGTCTCGCCGAACGGCGCGGCCACCGCCACGCACGACCCGGGCGCCGGCTGGCGTCTGCGCGAGGGACTGTTCGCCGACATCAACGACTCATTGCTGATCGGCTCGTTCGCCGAGGCGGACGCCACCAGCAGCAACGACAACTACGGCATCCGTATCGACAACCGCACCCAGCAGGCGGCCCTGGACGGTGACCTGAACTTCAACTCGGTCATCCTGGCCTTCCAGGAGGCCTTCCGCGGCCAGACCTTCCCGGACGGCACCACCACCGAGGAGAGCTTCTTCGCGGCCGAGGGCGGCGTCTCCGCCACCGTAACCGGTACGACGGACGCCACTGCGGCGGCCGATCCGGACCTGCAGCTGCTCGAGCGCGACACGAACGGCATCCCGATCTTCTCGATCCCCTATGCCACGATGGCCGTGGACGGTGCCGTGCCTGCGGGCGCGCCGCAGAGCGGCGACTTCATCGGCGCCGTCTCGCTGGGCATCCCGGACTGGACCCGGGGCTGGACCTACGGCATTCACCCGGACAACCGCGCCCAGCCGCTTTGGTTCGAGTGAAGGATGCATCGGTCACAGTCATGAACAAAGCCGCAATTGCCAGGACACCGCTGGCGCTCGCCATTTCGCTCATCCTGGCCGGCCCCCAGGCGCCCGCGTTCGCGCAGGAGGCGGAAGGCCAGGAGAGCGTGCAGCGTCCGCAACTCGACGCTCCCGCCGACAACGGCGTCATCGACGAGATCGTGACCGTCGGCCGCTCGCTGAGCACGGCGGAGGAGCTGATCAACGAACGCATGGACGACTCCGTGGTGGTCGATCTGCTCGGCGCCGAGGCCATGAGTCGCCTCGGCGACTCCACGGTGGCCGCAGCGCTGCGCCGCGTCCCCGGCCTGACGCTGGTGAACGACAAGTTCATCTACGTGCGCGGACTGGGCGAGCGCTATTCCTCCACCTCGCTGAACGGCAGCCAGATCCCCTCGCCGGACCTGACCCGCAACGTCATACCGCTGGATATCTTCCCCACGTCCATCGTGGAGTCGATCCGGGTACAGAAGGCCTGGTCGCCGGAACTCCCGGCCGACTTCGGCGGCGGCGCGGTGGATATCCGCACCAAGACCGTGCCGGACGCCTTCACGGTCGAGTTCGAGGTAGGCACCGGCACCAACAGCGAGGTCAGCGGCGACGTGCTGACCTATCCCGGCTCGGGCGACGACGACCTCGGTACCGACAGCGGAGCCCGCAGTCTGCCCGCCGGGCTGTCCCGGCAGATCGCACGCTTCACGGGCGACGTCAGCGTGAATGGCATCGCCAGCACGCTGCGGGCGGAAGACCCGGGCTTGTCCGTAGCCCAGGCGTTCCAGCAGGCCGAGCAGATCAATCGGGAAATGGCGACGCTGCTGAACCGGGAGGTCGGACTAGAGCGCAAGGATCCGCACCCGGACATCGATGTGCGCGGCAGCATCGGCAGCAACCTGGTCCTGAGCGAGCTCTGGGAGCTCGGCTTTCTCGTCGGCGGCGCCTACGAGACGAAGTGGCGCGAGACCGAAGCCATCTCGCGCAACTTCCAGTTCCCGGAGGAACGCACCGACATCGAGAGCGAAACCACCCGCAACGTCAGCATCACGGGCAACCTGAACCTCGGCCTGCGCTTCACTGGCGACCATGAGCTGTCCGCCACCACGCTGTACCTCAGGAACACGGACGACGAGACCGCTATCCGCAACTTCTTCAACGAGAACCGGGAGAAGTCCGACGGCCTCGGCTTCCAGAATGTCCGCTACGAGTTCGAGGAGCGGAACATGGCGGTCAACCAGCTGCGTGGTACGCACCGGATCGGCGACGACACCCGGGACATGCTGCCCGGGGGGCTCGTGAGCCTGGTCGGCTGGGTGCCGACCGAGGCGCAGCTCTCCTGGTTCTGGTCGGATTCGCGTGCCCGCACGGATATTCCGAATCAGGTGGACGTCGATCTGCAGACGGTCACGGACCCGGACACGGGCGCAGTGCTGGACTCGGCCGTGGCTCTCGATAACCGGGCCGCCGATTATCGTTTCACCGACCTCGACGACCGGGTGGAGAATTACGGCTGGGGCCTCACCTGGCCGCTCGCCTTCGGCAGCTCCTACGTGGACGTCGGCTTCGGTTACGAACACGACCAGAAGGCGCGCACCTACGACCAGCGCCAGTTCAGCATCGGCCCGGGCAGCGGCATCAGCGACTTCGATGTCCTGCAGGGCGGCGCCGAGGAGCTGGGCAGCATTTTCTCGACCTCCAATCTGCTCGACCCCGCCAACGACTTCGTCTTTGCCATCCAGGGCACCAACAATCAGAGCTACCTCGCCGCCACGATGACGGACGCGTTCTACGGCAAGCTCGACTGGACCTGGAACGATACCTGGCGCGTCGCCGGCGGTCTGCGCTGGGAGGACTACAAGCAGGTGGCCGTGGACTGGAATCCGCTGAGCTATTCCATCCAGAGCCCGCAGGTGACCACGGATCCCGACAGGCTGGCCGAGCAGGCATTCCAGAAAGACGAGATCTTCCCCTCCGTGGCGGTCACCTACATGGGCTCCTGGTGGGCAGAGACATTCCAGCTGCGCTTCGGTTTCAGCGAGACCTCGGTGCGGCCGGACCTGCGCGAGATCACCGATGCGAGCTACGTCGATCCGCGTACCGGCGACCTGGTGGACGGCAACCCGGGCGTGACCCCGGCGGACGTCACCAACTACGACATCCGCGGCGAGTGGTTCTTCGGCGGCGGCGACAACCTCACCGTGACGCTGTTCTACAAGGACATCGACAACCCGATCGAATTCTTCGAATCGGCGGCCAGTGATACGACCACCGCCCGCGAGATCATCAACGCGGATTCGGCGGAGGTCTACGGCGTCGAGTTCGAAGGGCTGAAGGAACTCGGCTTCCTCGGCGACTTCATGTCCTCGTTCTTCGTCCAGGGCAACGTCACGCTGCAGGACTCGGAGCTCGTCGCCGGCCCCGAGGCGGATGCGCCCACCAACGAGGTGCGCCCGCTGACGGGCGCCTCCGACTACGTTGCCAACCTGTCGCTGGGCTACGACTCGCCCAACGGCCAGCACACGGCATCGATCGGTTACAACGTGTTCGGCGAACGGCTCTACGTCGCGGGCCGCAACGGCGCTCCGGACGGTTACGAGCAGCCGTTCCACTCGCTCGATTTCGTCTACTCCTGGTACCCCACCGACACCATCACGGTGAAGGCCAAGGTGCAGAACATCCTGCAGGAGAAGATCGAGATCGAACGCCAGGGCGTCGTGACCTTCGAGGAAGACCCCGGCTCGACCTTCGCGATCAGCTTCCAGTACCGCCTCTGACGCATGTAGGAGGGCCTTCAGGCCCGACCGGGCCCTCAGTCAGTCTCCACGACGGGGGCGGTAAGAAAAGAATCGGGCCTGAAGGCCCTCCTACAGGCACAATGTAGGAGGGCCTTCAGGCCCGACCAACTCCCACCACGGCCCCCAGCACCTCGCCGCAATCCCCGTCCACTCTCAGCGCCGCCAACTCGTCCGCCCGTGTCCGCCCCCGGTTGACGATGGCCACGGCCTTGCCCGCCTCCGCGGCATAGCGGGCGAAGCGGAAACCGGAGAAGACCATGAGCGACGAGCCGACGACGAGCAGTGCATCCGCGCGGCCGAGCGCGGCGCGGGCGTCGGCGACCCGGCCGCGCGGCACGGCCTCGCCGAAGAAGACGACGTGGGGTTTGACCACGCCGCCGCAGCGCGGGCAGGGCGGCACCACGAAGCCGGCATAGTCGGCGTCTGCGATATCCACGTCCCCGTCGGGGCGGGCCGAGGCCGCACCGAT
>CAYQZN010000110.1:0-8807 GCA_964421805.1 uncultured Woeseiaceae bacterium | reverse complement strand
TGCCGATGGGCCGGCCGAACTGCTTGCGCTCGCGCAGGTAGGGCATCACGGCGTCGAGACAGGCCTGCATGATGCCGATGGGTCCGCCGGAGAGCACCAGGCGCTCGGAGTCGAGCCCGCGCATCAGAATGTAGACGCCCCGGTTCACCTCGCCGAGGACGTTCTGCGCCGGTATGCGGCAGTCCTCGAACACGAGTTCGCAGGTGTCCGATCCGCGCATGCCCAGCTTGTCCAGTTTCTGCGCCGTACGGAATCCCGGCATGTCCTTTTCCACCAGGAAGGCGGTGATGGAGCGCGACCCGTCCTCCTTCGGCGCCGTGCGCATGTAGGTGAGGATCACGTCGGCGCGCGGGCCGTTGGTGATCCACATCTTGGAGCCGTTGGCCACCCAGCTGCCGTCGCCCTGACGCTCGGCGCGGCAGGTCATCGAGCCCACCACGTCGGAACCCGCGCCAGGTTCGGACATGGCGAGTGCACCCAGCATCTCGCCGCTCACCAGCCCCGGCACGAAGCGCTCGCGCTGTTCCTCCGTGCCGTTCAGCCAGAGGTTGTTCAGGCACAGGTTGGAGTGGGCGCCGTAGGACAGCCCCACGGACGCCGAGGCCCGGGAGATCTCCTCCATGGCGACGGTATGCGCCAGGTAGCCGAGACCGGTGCCGCCGTCGGCCTCGGGGATGGTGATGCCGTGCAGGCCCAGCTCGCCCAGCTTCGGCCACAGGTCGGCCGGGAACTCGTTGCTCGCGTCGATCTCTGCGGCCCGCGGCGCGATCTCCTCTTCGGCGAAGCGGCGTACGGTCTCGCGCAGCAGGTCGATCTCTTCACTGATGCGGGTGTTGATCATGGGCTGCGCGCGCTCCGGTGTCAGTGCGTGGTGGTCGTGTGATGGGCCCGGCCCGAGAGCCGGTCCTTGAACCGCCGGGTATAGGGCAGCTTGGTGCGGCCCACGGCGGCGATGCGCTCCTCGGCCATGCGGTCGGCCGCCTGCCAGCTCGGTATTCCGTCGCGCTCGGCGATGTCGAATATCCGGTCGAGGTTATTGTAGATGAGCGAGACCTGGCGGTGGGCTCGTTCCTTGTCATAACCCTGCAGTTCGATGGCCACGTTGATGAGGCCGCCCGCGTTGATGGCGTAGTCCGGCGCATACAGGATGCCACGCTCCTCGAGCGCCGTGCCCCAGGCCTCGGACTCCAGCTGGTTGTTGGCGCTGCCGGCCACAACGCTGCATTTCAGGCGCGGCACGGTGTCCTCGTTGATGACGCCGCCGAGCGCGCAGGGCACGAATACGTCCATGTCCAGGTCGTAGACGCTCTGCATGGGCACCGCCTCGGCGCCGTACTCGTCCACCACCGACTGCACGCGCTCCGCGTTGATGTCGGTGACGGTCACGCGGGCGCCGCGCTCGCGCAGCATGTGCACGAGATGGCGGCCCACGTGGCCGACCCCCTGCACGCCGAAGCTGAGCTTGGCGAGATCGACGTGGCCGAACCTGCGCCCGCAGCAGGCCTCGATGCCCTTCAGCGTGCCGAGCGCCGTGAACGGGGACGGGTCGCCGCTGCCGCCGTGCACCTCGTGCACGCCCACCACCCGGTCGGTCTCCTGGAAGATGTGATCCATGTCGTCGACCGTGGTACCGACGTCCTCGGCCGTAATGTAGCGGTTGTACAGCGAGCCGATGAAGCGGCCCAGCATGCGGAACAGGGCCTCGCTCTTGTCCTGCTCGGGATCGCCGATGACCACGGCCTTGCCGCCGCCCAGGTTCAGCCCGGAGACCGCGGCCTTGTAAGTCATGCCCCGAGAGAGTCTGAGGACGTCGCGCAACGCCTCTTCCTCGTTGGCGTAGGGCCACATGCGCAGCCCGCCCAGCGCCGGGCCGAGCACCGTCGAGTGGATTGCGACGATGGCCCTGAGGCCGGTCGGACGATCCTGGAAAAACACCACCTGCTCGTGGCCGCGGTCGCTCATCGTATCGAACAGTTCCATATCCCCCTCCTGGAAAAGCACGGCGACGGCACCCTCGCTGCGCCTCTGTGTGCGCTCCGGGTCATCGATCACACGATGATTATAGGCTCCGGCATCATCGGTTGCATCCGTAACGATCGTGCCGGTATTGACGCGGCGGCGCCGGTTCGCGTGCCGCTGCCGCGCTTTTTTTTGCGCCGGTATTCTGCTAGTTTCCGGCGATCTGCAGGTGCGACAGGGCGCGCCTCGGACACCTCTAAAGTCCAAGGAATTCTCATCATGGCTCGATTTCCGCGATTGCGGTCCGTCCGCGTGAGTCGCTTCCCGGCCGGTTTGCTGGCCGTCTTCGTGCTGGCGGCGCCGGCCGGCGGCCAGACGACCCTCGGCCAGGTGCTCGGCGAGCAGACCGAGGTCAACCGGTCGGCGCAGCGTTCCCAGGTGCGTATCAGCCAGCTGGCCGATCAGACCTCGGAGCTGCTGGGCGAATACCGGGTCACCACCCAGCAGCTCGACCGGATCAGGATCTACAACGACAACCTGCAGCGGCTGGTCGAGGATCAGGAGGAGGAGAAGGCATCCATCACCCGCCAGCTCGAGGAGTTCGGCGACGTGGAGCAGGGCATCGTGCCCCTCATGCTGGAGATGATCTCGGATCTGCGCGCTTTCATCGAACTGGACATGCCCTTCCAGCTGCGTGAGCGCATGCAGCGCGTGACCCGTCTCGAGGACAACATGGAGCGCTCGGACCTGACGGTGTCGGAGAAATACCGCCAGATCATGGAGGCCTACAAGGAAGAGGCGCGTTTCGGCCGCAACATCGAGGCGTATACGGGCAGCCTGGACATCGACGGCGTCGATACCCGGGTGACGTTCCTCAGGGTCGGGCGCGTCCTGCTCGCCTATCAGACGGCCGACCGGTCCCGCACCGGTTTCTGGAACAAGCAGACGCGTCAGTGGGAGGAGCTCGACTCCTCCTACCGGCGCGCGATCACGGAGGGCATCGCCATCGCGAGGAAGCAGGCCGCCCCGCAATTGCTGACATTGCCGGTCCCGGCCGCGGAGCAGGAATGATGATGAGCGCATCGATTAGCAAGGCGGCGAGGGTGGCCAGAGCGGCCGGCGTACCGGGCCTGGCCCCGTTACTGGCCATGGTGGGCATGGCGATGGGGGCGGGTGCCGCGCTCGCCCAGGACGCGCCACGCGATATGGACGAGCTGCTGCAGACGGTGCGGGAGCAGGGCCAGCGGCTGAGTCAGGAGAACCGGCAGCGCGAGCAGGAATTCCTGCAGAAGCGCAACCAGCAGCAGGCGCTGCTGGAGAGCGCGAAGCGTGCGCTGACCGAGGAAGAACGGCGCAGCGAGCGGCTGAAGACGCAGTTCGACGACAACGAGCGCCAGCTGGAGGAGCTGAACGAGACATTGCGCATCCGGGTCGGCGACATGGGCGAGCTGTTCGGAGTCGTGCGCCAGACCGCCGGCGAGGTGAACGGCATGGTGGATACCTCGCTCATTACGGCCGAGTATCCGGACCGGGGCGAGATCGCGACGGAACTCGCCTCCGCCCGCGGTCTGCCCTCCATCGCCGATCTCAAATCCCTGCAGGTACTCATTTTGGAGGAGATGGCAGGCTCCGGCGACGTCGACCGGTTCGCGGCCACCATCCGCAACGCGGCCGGGCAGGAGGAGAGCGCCGAGGTGGTTCGGGTGGGGCTGTTCAACGTGATCACCGGCGATCGCTTCCTGCAATACGATCCGGCGGCGAACGAGCTGCAGGAGCTGGCCCGGCAGCCGGACGACCGGTTCCGCAGCCTGGCGGAGAACCTCTATACCGCACGGGAGGGCAACGCCCGCATGGCGGTGGATCCCAGCCGCGGCGCATTGCTGAGTCTGGTGGTGCAGTCGCCGAGTCTCGGCGAGCGCATCAATCAGGGCGGCACCGTGGGCTACGTCATCATCGCCATCGGCTGCATCGGTCTGCTGATCGCGCTGTGGCGCCTGCTCGCGCTGCTGGTCACCGGCCGCAAGCTCGGCTCGCAGCTGAAGCGCGACAGTGCCTCCGAGGGCAATCCGCTCGGCCGCATCCTGAAGGTGTTCGAGGACAACAGGCACATCGACACCGAGACCCTGGAGCTGAAGCTGGACGAGGCCATCCTCCGGGAGACGCCCCGCCTGGAGCAGGGACAGGGCTGGATCAAGGTCATCGCGGCCGTGGCCCCGCTGCTGGGCCTGCTCGGCACGGTGGTGGGCATGATCCGCACCTTCCAGGCCATCACGCTGTTCGGCACCGGCGATCCGAAGCTGATGGCCGGCGGCATCTCCCAGGCGCTGGTCACGACGGTGCTGGGGCTGGTGGTCGCCATCCCGCTCGTCTTCCTGCACAGCCTGGTCGCCGCGCGCAGCCGGGCGATGGTGGAAGTGCTGGAGGAGCAGAGCGCGGGCATGATCGCGCGCCACTCCGAGCGGGGCGTGTAGCGGGGTCGTCCGTATGTATCTGCTCGAGTCCGCATTCGTCGCCATCCGCAGCTTCTTCGAAGCCGGCGGCGACGTGCTGTGGGCCATCCTGGCGGTGACCACGCTGATGTGGACGCTGATCATCGAGCGGTTCTGGTTCTTCCGCTGGGTGCTGCCCGGGCTGGAGCGACGGGCCATCGAGGAGTGGGACCAGCGCGAGGACACCACCTCCTGGTTCGCGCGGCGCATCCGCGACCAGCTGATCTCGGAGGTCTCGGTGGAGAGTCACCGCTATATCCTGATGATCAAGACGCTGATGGCGATCCTGCCGCTGCTCGGCCTGCTGGGCACCGTGACCGGCATGATCCTGGTGTTCGACGTGATGGCGTTCGCCGGCACCGGCAACGCGCGCCTGATGGCCGGCGGCGTCTCGGCGGCCACCATCCCGACCATGTCCGGTCTGGTGGCGGCGCTGTCCGGTCTCTATCTGGCCACCTATCTCGAACGGCGGGCCGGCAAGGAAGTCCAACGTTTCGAGGAGATGCTGGTCCACCACTGAGGCGGCAGCGGAGCAAGCGATGCGCAGACGGCTGAAACGGCACGACGAGGAGGCGGAGATCAACATCACGCCGATGCTCGACATCGTGTTCATCATGCTGATCTTCTTCATCGTGACCACCTCCTTCGTGAAGGAGTTCGGCGTCGATCTGAGCCGTCCCTCCAACGAGCCGCCGAAGGACCAGAAACTCTCCGAGGTGATCGCCATCCGCATCAGTGACACGGGCCAGGTCTCCATCAAGGGTCGGCCCACCGACATACGTGCCGTGCGGGCCAACATCGAGAGCGGTCTCGCGGTGCAGCCGGACGCCGCGGTGGTGATCGCCGCGGACCGCAATGCCGACGCCGGTATCCTGGTGCGCGTGGTCGACCAGGCCCGGGTGGCGGGCGCCAGCAAGGTATCGCTGGCGGCATTGGCCGACTGACCGGGACGGATCGGGGAGAGCCCATGGCGCGCAAGCACTCGACGCCGGAGGAAGAGACGGAGATCAACATCACGCCGATGCTCGACATCGTGTTCATCATGCTGATCTTCTTCATCGTGACCACCTCCTTCGTGAAGGAGACGGGCATCGATCCCACCCGGCCGGAGGCGGAGACGGCGGAGGCGCGCCCCCGTGGCAACATCCTGATCGGCGTGGACCAGACGGGCGATATCTGGATCAACAAGCGTGAAGTGGAACTGAACCAGATCCGCCGCATCGTGGAGGACGCCCTGACCGAGAACCCGGAGAGTTCGGCGGTGATCATCGCCGACCAGGAATCGCCCACGGGCACCTTGATCGACATCATGGATCAGGTGAGACTCGGGGGTGTGGCCGACATCTCGGTGGCGGCCGAGCCGGAGGGTACGTGAATACCAGCGACACGCAGTTGCGCGGACGGAGACGCAGGACATGAGATTCCTGGTATCCCTCGGTGCCGGCATCCTGGTGGCGCTCGGGCTGTTCCTGCTGATGCACCAGCTCATCTCGGGCTCGCCCGATATCCGCAAGGACGACGACGACCGCCTGTCGCTCGATTTCGTCCGCGTGGAGCAGGAGGAGATGGAGAACATCAAGGAGCGCAAGCCGCCGCCGGAGCCGGAGAAGCCGAAGGAGCCGCCGCCGCCGCCGAAGCTGAGCCAGCCCTCCCAGGACAAGCCCCGGCCGGACCTGCCGCGCATGGAGACGCCGCGCATCGACATGCCGGCGAGCGCGGGCGGCGGGCCGTATCTCGGCCAGTGGAGCGCCGGCGACCCCGGCGCCGAGGGCGACGTCATTCCCATCGTGCGCATCGAGCCCCAGTGGCCGCGGGAGGCCCTCATCGAGGGCATCAGCGGCTGGGTGCTGATCGAGTTCACCATCAACGAGGACGGCACGGTCTCCGACCCGCAGGTGGTGGATGCGGAGCCGCGCCGGATGTTCGAGCGCAATGCGCTGCGCGCCATCTTCAAGTGGAAGTTCAAGCCGCGCATCATCGACGGCCAGCCCGTGAAGCGGCGGGCGACCCAGCGCATCGACTTCAATATCGACGAGGCGACATGAGCGGACGGGCCCACTCCTGCGCCGGCATCAGCCGACGCGCCATGGCCGCCATGGCCGCAATGGCCGGCACGGTGCTGCTCGTGCTGGCGGCCGGGCCGGCACAGGCTCAGGGCAAGGTCTGCCTCGATACCACTACCGTGGAGCGGGACGACCCGGGCAGCACCATGGGCGAGCTGGCCTACAAGCGGCTGTCCAAGATCCACGAGTTGATGGGCGAGGACCGCTACGACGAGGCCCTCACCGAGATCGGCAAGATGGAGAACATGCGCCTGAACGACTACGAGAAGGCGCTGATGTGGCAGACCTACGGCTTCATCTACTCGGCGCGCGGCGATTTCGGCCGGGCCATCGATTACTTCGAGCGCAGCCTGGCAGAGGATGCCCTCAGCACCCAGGCCCAGCAGGGCATGCTCTACTCGCTGGCCGGCCTGTACCAGTCCGAGGGCCGCTACGAGGATGCCATCGAGACCATGCGCTCCTGGTTCCGTTACGCCGAGGAGCCGGACGCCGGGGCCTACATCCTGGTGGCCGGCAGCTTCGCCGAGCTGGAGCGCTACGGCGAGGCGCTGCCCTGCGTGCAGCTCGCCATCGAGACGGCGGACAAGCCGAGGGAGCCGTGGTATCAGCTCGAGCTGGCCATCCACATGGAGGAGGATGATTACCGGGCGGCCGCGGGCGTGCTGCGCACGCTCATCCGGCTCTGGCCGGACAAACGCCGCTACTGGGAGACCCTGTCCGGCGTTTATCTGGAGCTGAAGGAGGACCAGCTGGCGCTGGCCACCATGATGGCCGCCTACAACCGCGGCCTGATCACGGACGGCGCCAAGATACTCAACCTGGTGCGCCTGAATCTGTACCTGGACAGCCCCTACGTTGCCGGCCGGATACTCGCCCGCGGCATCGAGGAGGGCGCGGTCGAGGGGGACGCCGACAACCTGAACCTGCTGCGCTCCGCGTGGACTTCGGCCAAGGAGTACGACCGCGCCGTCGCGGTGATCGACCGGCTGGGGCAGCTCACCGGCGATCCCAAGTACTACATGGACAAAGCGAGCATCCTGAACGAGCAGGCGCGCTGGGAGGCGGCGATCGCGGCGAGCCGCCAGGCACTCGACGCCGGCACCGAGACGCCCGCCCGGGCGTGGCTGCTGATGGGCATGGCCTACACCGAGCTCGATCGCCTCGGCGAGGCGCTGCAGGCCTTCGACAGGGTGCGCGAGACCGGCGACGCCAAGGAGCGCCAGAACGCGGCCGCGTGGATCGCCTTCGTGCGCGACCGCCAGGCCGTGGAGGCGGCACGGGTCGCCTCCGGCTGAGACCGACCCGCTAGATCCCGGCCGGCCCGCTGGCTTTCGTCCCGGCCTCCGGCTCCGCTCTCGTCTCCACGTGCCCGTCTTCCACCGGCATCGGGTTATCGGCGGCCGGGTGCAGGTCGGGCTCGTCCAGATGCTCCAGGATCCGCGTCCGCGACAGGGTGGCCAGAGACGCGGGCGTCTGGCCGGCGCTCCGGATCGGCTCCAGCAATGTCACGCGCAGGCGTTGCGGGCGCGGTAGCAGCCGGCGCGACGGCAGGGCACGGCGGGAGCCGTGTATCACGGCCGGCACCAGGGGCGCCTGCGCCTTCACGGCGACGGCGAAGGCGCCGCCGCGGAAGCGACGCAGGCCGGGCTCGGCGTGGAAGGTGCCCTCCGGGAAGAAAGCCAGCGATTCGCCCACGTGGGCGCGGCGCAGGATGGTGCGCGCGTCCCTTGCGCTGCGGCCGTGGTGGAAACGCTCGACGAACTGGGCGCCGATGCGCCGCAGCAGATAGTGCGCCAGCGGCACGCGCTGCATCTCGCTCTTGATGACGAACGCGAAACGCGGCGGCAGTGCGGCGCAGAGGATGATGCCGTCCAGGTAGCTCGCATGGTTCGCCACCACCACGCAGGGCCGCCCCGGCAGATAACGGTGATTGTCGATGCCGGGGCCCATGCCGGTGGCCAGGAAGAGCAGGCGGGCGCCGCCCCGTGCCGCTGCCCGGCGCCGGCCCAGGCCGGGCAGGACGGTGACCAGTAACAGCGTGACGGGGACGCAGACGAGGAACACGGCGGCGAACCACAGGCCGTACAGTGCGTGCCACGCCTCGCGGGCGAGTCGGATCAGTCTGGTCATTTTTCCTCAGCGTAGCGGGTTCGCATGGCAGAGTGTGAACCCGGTCACGTTATGTTAATGCTTTGGGGAATCTGTGACAGCGGTCACGCCCCCCCTGAGCCCGGGCCGACATACTCGCTCTCCGATCCGCCAATGGCCATTGTAGTTGGCCGGCACCTGGCCAGCG
>CAYQZN010000109.1:0-8841 GCA_964421805.1 uncultured Woeseiaceae bacterium | reverse complement strand
GGCCGCTGGCCGTGCTGAGCCGGGTGGCGGAACTGGCCGACCGGGACGACGGAGACGTGGTGCCATGAGTGACCGGCCCATATCCGACCGGCCCATCTCCGACCGGCCCATACCCGACCAGGCCCAGCGCGACGCTGCCCTCGACGTGGAGCACTCGTTCATCGTCCAGGCCCCCGCGGGTTCCGGCAAGACGGAGCTCCTGATCCAGCGCTATCTCGGTCTCCTCGCCCGGGTGGAGCGGCCCGAGGAGATACTGGCGATCACGTTCACGCGCAAGGCCGCAGCGGAGATGCGCACCCGGATACTGGCGGCACTGGAGCGGGCCCGGGCGGGCGAGAAGGGCGGCTCGGAGCACGAGCGGCGCACGCTGGCGGCGGCTGGCGAGGCACTGGACCGGGACCGGCGCCGGGAATGGCAGCTGACGGCATTCCCGGAGCGGATGCAGATCATGACGCTCGATGCGTTCAACGCCCGCCTGGCCGCTGCGCTGCCGGTTACCTCCGGTCTCGGCGGCCGGGTGCGCATGGTCTCGGAGGCCGGCGAGTCGGGCATCTACCGGGAAGCGGCCCGGGCTACGCTGGACTGGGTCGCCGAGAGCGGGGAGACCGGCGCCGCCGTGCGCGGACTGTTCCGTCACCTGGACAACGACCCGCTGGTGTGGGAGCGCTCCATCGCCGAGATGCTCGAGAGGCGGGACCAGTGGCTGACCATCACGGGGACCGGACCCTCCGGACAGGAACAACGGCTGCGGCGGCATTTCGAACAGGCCATCGCCATGCTGGTGACGGACCGGCTGCGGGCCCTGGACCGGGCGCTGCCGGAGGTCGTACGGGAGCCCCTGCTCGAGCTCGCCCGTTTCGCCGCGGGCAACCTGGCGGATGCAGGACGGGAGACACCGCTTGCGGCACTGCACGGCTGCGACGTCTGGCCCGCCCCGGACGCGCGGCAGCTCGCGCAATGGAAAGGGCTGGCGTGGTTGCTGATTGCGCCGAGCAGCGGCAGCTGGCGCAAGCGCGCGGACAAGAACCTGGGGTTCCCGCGGGGCAGCGACCGGGAGAAGGAGGCGCTCGGCGCCCTGATCGAATCGCTGGCCGGGTGCGAAGGCCTCGGCCAGTTGCTGGCGGACGCCGGCAAACTGCCGCCGCCCCGTTACGCTCCCGAGCAATGGGAGGCCCTCACCGCATTGCTGCACGTTCTGCCTCGCGCCACGGCGGAACTGAAGACCCGGTTCGCGGCCCGGGGACTGGCCGACTACGTCGAAGTGGCGCTCGCCGCCCGCACGGCCCTGGGTCCGCCGGACGAACCGACCGATCTGGCGCTCGCGCTCGACTACCGGATAGGGCATCTGCTGATCGACGAGATGCAGGACACCTCGCTCGGCCAGTACGCGCTGCTCGAGAGCCTGACCGCCGGCTGGGACGGCCGGGACGGGCGCACCGTGTTCTGCGTCGGCGATCCCATGCAGTCCATCTACCGATTCCGGGAGGCGGAAGTCGGCCTGTTCCTGGCGTTGCGGGCGAGAGGCATCGGGCTGCTGCGGCCCCGGGAACTGGTACTGCAGACCAACTTCCGCTCTGGCGGCAGTCTGGTGGACTGGGCCAACCGGGCCTTCGCCCGCGTGATGCCGGCGGAGGACGACCTGGCCACCGGCGCCATCCGGCACAGCCCTTCGCAACCGGCGCCGGGCCGGGAAGGCCTCGGCGAGTGTCGGGTCCACGCGCTGCTGGATGCCTCGCCCCGGGAAGAGGCCGATGAGGTGGGGACGCTGGTCCGGGAGACCCTGGCGGACCCGGACTCGGGTGACGTGGCGGTGCTGGTGCGCAGCCGCACCCACCTGCGCGAACTCTTGCCCCTGTTGCGTGCCGACGGCGTCGCTTACGAGGCGCTGGAGATCGACCGGCTGACCGACCTGCCGGAAGTGCAGGATCTGCTCGCGCTCACCCGCGCCCTGGTCCATCCCCTGGACCGGGTCGCCTGGCTTGCGCTGCTGCGGGCGCCCTGGTGCGGCCTGACGCTGTCCGGGCTGCACGCACTGACCCTGAACGAGAGTGCGAAAGACGGGCACAGCCCGGTCATGACCCTGATCGGCGAGGAGGGTCGCCTCGCGCGCCTCGACGCCGACGAGCGGCAGCGGGTGGAGTGGCTGCGGGAGCGGCTCACGGAGGCACTCGAGCGCACCGGGCTGCGCTCCCTGCGCGAGCGCGTGGAACTGGCCTGGTTCTCGCTGGGCGGACCGACGCTGCTCCCGGGCGCCGCGGAAGCGGCGAATGCGTGCCGCTATCTCGATATCCTGGAGAGCCTGGAGTCGGGCGGCACCCTGGCCGACGTGGCCGAGCTCGAATCGCGTCTCGACGAGGAACGGGTTTCCAGCGAGGGAGTCGGGGCCCGGGTGCAGGTGATGACCATCCACAAGGCGAAGGGACTGGAGTTCGACACCGTCATACTGATGGGCCTCGGCCGCCAACCCCGTGGCAACCTCCGCGCGGTACTCAACTGGCTCACGCTGCCGGACGAGGAAGGCCACGAGCATCTGCTGCCGAGCCCCATCGGTGCCCGCGGCGAGCGTGACAACGATCCCCTGCACGAATTCATCCATGGCGTGGAAGCCGAGAAGCAGCGGCTGGAACTCGACCGCCTGCTGTACGTGGCATGTACCCGGGCCCGGCGGACCCTGCACCTCGTCGGCCATACCCGGAGCCGGGACGGAAGCGTACAGCCGCCGCCGGCCGGCACGCTCCTGGCCCGTCTGTGGCCGGCGCTCGCAGAGGACTTCGCACGGGCGGCGGAGGAGGGTGCCGGGGGCGCTGAAGGGCGCGGCAGCGGCGGCCCCGGCGCCGAACTCGTGCCGCCCCGGATCCGCCGAGCGGTCGAACCCTATCGCCCCGGCGAACTGCCGCTGCCGGTGGCGCCGCCGGCGGTGCGCTTCGGCGCGCCGGGCGCGGACGAGGCGATCGAATACGAGTGGGTCGGGCGCGACCTGCGCCACGTGGGCACGGTCGTGCACGGCTGGCTGCAGCGGATGGCGGACTGGCCGGATGCGGACGCGGCGCGGCGCCGGCTCGACGGTCTCGACGCGCGGCATGCCTCGCTGCTCGAGGCCGCCGGCGTCTCGGCGGAAGGGCTGGAGGCCGCGGTGGGCCGGGTCCGGACGGCCTTGCAGGGGACACTGGAAGACCCGGGCGGCCGGTGGATCCTGTTCGGTGCCCATCGCAGCGCGGCGACGGAACTGCCGATCGAGGGCATCGCCGATGGACGGTTGCTGCGGGTGGTCATAGACCGCTGCTTCGTCGACGAGTCGGGCGCGCACTGGGTGGTGGACTACAAGACCTCGCTGCACGAGGGCGGCGATCTGGAACGGTTCCTGAGCGAGGAGGCCAGGCGCTACGCGGAACAGATGGCCGGTTATCGGCGGCTGTACGCCGCGGTGTACGGCGAGACGCCCCTGAGCCTGCTGTACTATCCGCTACACGGGCGCGTGGTGACGATGGACGAAGCGGCGGCCCGGCGGGTCAGAGACGGCCTGCCAGGCTGAACTCCCGGCGTCCTGCCTCGTCCGCCGAGCCCAGGAAGCGCAGCGAGTTGGCGAGTGCGGCGGGCGCGCCCGGCCGCGCCCTGACCTCACCGCGGAGCTCGTAGTCCCGCTCGCCGCTCAGCGCGATCTCGCCGGCCACCTCCAGCGGGCCGCCGCCGTCTGCCAGGACGCCGCGCAACCCGCCGTCCTCGGTGGGCAGGAATTCCACCCGGTAATTGCCGATGGAATTGCTGCCCGCCGGCCGATACACCAGATCCTCGACGCTGACGGTGCCCACCAGTTCGCTGGGCCAGCCGCCGTCGAAACGCCCGCGCTCGATGTCGGCCCTGAGGCGCCCTTCGGCCTGCGCCACCGGCATGATGCGGGAGACGCTCTCCAGGGGTACCGAGGCCTGCAGGTCGGCGACGCGCAGAGTCCCCGTGAGGCCCAGCGAGACGTCGCCCCGCACGCTGCCGCCGGGGAGTTCCGCGTCGATCCGGTAGCCCGCCGCGCCGCCCAGCAGCGCAGCCGGCCGGAATTCCCAGCTCAGCGGGGCCAGGAAAACGCCGGCGGCCGAGGCGCGCGCGGCCCGGCCGCTCCAGATCGTGCCCTCGACGCCGGCGGCGCTGAACTGCGCCGGGGCGAACCAGGCCAGCGCGAGACGCGCCGGAAACAGCGCAACCAGACCCAGAACGAAGGCCGCGGCCGCGGCCGCGATGAGCAGACGGCGGGAGAACACTAAAGCGCCCGTTCCAGCGTCAGCGTGGCATCCACGCGGCCGGGCTCCGCACGGTTGGAAAAGGAGGCGGAGCCGATCTCGATGCCATGCTGGCTGCCGAGCTGACCCAGCCACTCCACCAGCGCATCGAAGGCGACATTCTCGAAGCTGACCTGGATGGAATCGCCGTCCAGGGGCCGGCTGCGCTTCAGCGTGGTGCCCAGCCCGCGCTGGCGCACGGTGCTGTCGACCACCACCACCAGCGACTGCCCGCCCGGCGCGGACGCGGCGCTGCCGGCGGACGGGGCCGAGATGCGACCGCGCAGCTGGCGCAGATCGGTAACGAGTTCACGCTGACTCTCCACCTGAGTCTCGAGCCGGTCGTTGGCGCGGTCGAGAGGCAGCCAGACGCCGAGGTAGATCAAGACCACGACGGTGAGCACCCCCGCGAGCGCCACGAGCATCTGCTCTCTGGGAGCGAGATTCCCGAACCAGTCCTTCATGCGCCTGCGCCCTGGATCTGCAGACGGCTGCGGACGCTGCCTTCCTGCTGGTCGGTGGACTGGATCCGGGCGGTGAAACGCCCGCCCTGGTCCACCAGCTTGCGCAGCCGGTCCAGCGTCGCGACGTCCGGCGCGGTCAGGCGGATGTCCATGACGCCGTCACGATAGCTGATCGCCTCGATGCGCGTGCCCGAGGTCTGGCCCATCGCGGCGCTGAGGCTCTCCAGTGTGGCGAGGAATTGTCGGGGCGTCTGCTCGGTGCCGCCGCCCTGGCCGAGGCGCGCCAGTTCGGAGTTCATCTGGGCGCGGGGATCGCGCACCTCGCGCACCCAGGGGAAGGCGGCACGGAAGGCCTCGACCACCTCGGCGCGCAGCCGCTCGTCCTCCGCCCGCAGCTCGGCGTATCTGAGGCCGCTGCCGATGAGCGTGAGCACGATCAGTGCAGCCGCCAGGGCGGCCGCCGCCCGCCACGGGCGCAGCAGCGAGCCGGTGGCGCTGCGGGGCGCGTAGCGGCCCTGCAGCAGATTGATGCCGCCGCCGGCGGCGACCGTGACGGCAAGCCGGGGCAGGGCGCCATCCGGGAGCAGCTTGACCTCCAGGCTGTCCAGTTGCTGGCGCAGCGCCTGGAATTCCAGTTCGTGGCGCGCGGCCACCTCCGGATCGCTGTACATCAGCACGTGCCGCGGAACCTCCGCCGACTCGTCGGCAGACCCCGCGTGCTCGTCCGGGTCGTCCAGCACCCCGATGGCCGCCAGCGCGTCGCCGGGGCGCAAACCCTCCAGCGCGAGCTCCATGGAGGCGCCGTCGTTCAGGATGATGCGGTCGTCCTCGATCAGCGCGCTCAGGGTACCGGGGATGCGGGCGAGGCCCTGCGCCTCGCTGAACACTCCGGCGGGCTCCATTCCCGCCTCGCGCAGCCGCGCCAGCAGTGTGTCGAGGAACTCCCGCTCGACCACCGCCACGGGGGTGCGGCCATTGCTGCGCCGCTCGCCGGCCGCGAAGTGGAGCCGGTCCACGTCCTGGGCCACCTGTTCCTCCAGGGCGAAGGGCAGGGCCTGCAGCAGCCGGGCACCCTTGGCCGGGACGTCGGCGGAAGTCAGCAGGACCTCGGTGGCCGGCACCAGGACGTGCACGCGCCGGTCCGCGGCCGCCGCGGCGGCTTCCGCCAGCGTGCCGTGGCCGGGCTCGCCGCGGCGCGCACCGCTGGAGTCGACCGCCAGCCAGTCCGTCTCGCTCGCGTCAGCGCCCGCTACGCGGATGACGAAGATCTCGGCCATGCTCTATTCGGTGCCAAACGTCCTCAGGATGGGCGACACGTCGCCCTGGGGGCCACGCTGGAGGAGACTGTACATGGTGAGCCTGACGGTGCCAATACGAACAACACTCTCCAGGCGAAAGTAATTCGTTGATTCGCCGAGCGTATTCAGCAGTTCCGGCTGCACCAGCGACGAGAACGAAGCGGTGACGTCGGCGAAGCCGCCGTCCTCCCGCTCGGCCAGCAGGCGCTCGGCGTCGGCGGCGGTCACGTTCTCGTCCAGCGACTGCAGCACGGCCGGCGTGGCGGTGTTCACATTGATGGCGGTGCGGCCGGGCAACGCGGTCACATGCGGCCGCAGGATGCGGTAGCTGTCCGGGTCCATGCCGGACACCGCGGCCAGTTCGCTCGCACTGGCCACGTAGATATTGGCGCTGCGGTAGGGCGGCACGCGGCCCGTGTACTCGCCGTCCTCCGCGCCGTCGGGAAACAGCGGCTCGGTATCCGCATCCAGCCAGTCAGCCACGGAGCCGGCGAGCGAGGGCTGCAGGCCGAGGGCGAGGAGCAGGCGGCGGAACTGCTCCAGCGAAGGCTCGTCGATCGCCCCGTCGGCATTCAGCAGGTTGTTGATGTTGAAGCGGCCCTGCAGGTCCGTCAGCCCGCCGGCGATCTCGCCGCTCATGCCTGCGCCGTCCACCGGCAGCGGCGGCAGGCGCTGTGCCCAGATCTCGCCCAGGTGATCGGTGTCGCTCTCCTCGGCGTCCTGGCGCAGGATCATGCCCACCCATTCCTCCGCACCGAGGGCGACCTGGGCGGCCTGTTCGCGCCAGAGCAGGTTCGTGGTGCGGCGAACGTCCAGGGTCGTGTCCCAGGCGAGACTGACGGCATAGAGGGTGCATAGCGCCACGATCAGCATCGCGAACATGAGGGCGACGGCTCCCCGCTGGCGTGCCCGCGTGCTCACTGGATCACCTCGACGACGCGGCGGATCTCGCCGAGCCCTTCGACCACCAGCACGATCTCCACCGCGCGCGGCCGCAGCGCCAGACCGAGAGCACCGACGCCGGCATCCGGCGGCCATTGCTCGGTCCACTCGTCGCCGGAGAGATAGCGGATGCGGATGTCTTCCAGCCCTTCGAGCAGCGTCGCCTCGGCGGGCTCGGTACCCAGCGTGCGGTCCATGACCGGCCATTGCCGGCGGATGAGCCGATCCTCCTCGATGCGGTAGGCCACCCGCTGCAACGCCGGGCGGGGCAGCACCAGAGGGTTCGACCAGCCGCCCCGGCTGAGTTCGACCAGGTCGAGCGAGCGGCCGTCGGCGCGCAGGACCGGCAGGCGGCCGTCCCCCAGTTCGTCACGCACGGGCCGCGGCGTAAGCTGACCGAAATCCAGGGACATGCGCTGCACGGTCCGCTGCAGCGCCTGCAGGCGGCTCATCTGCTCGCTGACCACCCTGGAGGCTTCGACGACACCGTTCAGCGTGGTGTAGGCCGCCGCCGCCAACGCCGCGAAGATGGCCAGCGAGACCATGACTTCGATCAGCGTGAAGCCCGCCTGCCGCGGCGCCGTTCTCACCGGTCCGCCCCTTCGCCCAGCGGCAGCGACCAGGCCATGTTGGCGACGCCCGGCGGCCCGGGCTCGCCGATGAAACCGCTGACATTGCGCACCACGTCTTCCGGCCGCTCGGCCAGGGAGACGGCGATGTCGATCCGGCGCAGGCTTTCCACACCGGTCTCCGAGATGACGTACTCCCAGCGCCAGAGCCGGTCGGCCATTTCGGTCTCGCCGTTCGAGCGGCCCGGGTCGGGAAATTCGCCGCTGAGGCGAAGCTCGGTAATCTCGTTCAGGCCCACGTACAGGGCGAGTGTGCGATCCCGCAGGCTGCGGGAGGTATCGATGCTCTGGGTGCCCATGGCCAATACCGCAGAAAGCCCGAGGGACGCCACGGCCAGCGCGATCAGTACCTCCACCAGAGTGAAGCCCCGCGCGTTCAAGGCGTGTCTTCCGTGACCAGCTCGACCCGGCCGAGGAAGTCGCCGGTCAGTTCGGCGCGGGCGTCGTCGAAGTCCCGGCTCAGCGTCAGCTCGAAGGGTGTCGTATCGCCGCTGGAGAGCAGCAGCACATGGGGCGTGGGACCGGGATCCGGCCCGTCGTCCGGGTCACGCGGCTGGCGGTCGCCCTCGATGGCCTCGAACAGACGGATGTCGCGGGACTCCAGCGTCAGTTCGACGCGCAGGTCGTCGGACAGGGTGCGCTCGCGCAGGACCTCGTCGCCGGACAGCTCGACCCAGGCACCGGTCTGCGGGTCCTGCTCGTAGAAGCGGTAGCCGTGCAGTCCGAAACGCAGTCCATAGTCCCGGCTCTGCATGGCGGCTTCCTCGGCCGCCAGTTCGATCAGCGCGGCGAGGCGTCGCGCCTCGCGCTGGAGTTCCCGATCGTCCTGCAGCAGACCGATGCTCGGCAGCACCGCCGCCACCGAGATGCCGAGGATGACGATCACCACCAGCAACTCGATCAGGGTAAAGCCGCGGCAGCTTGCCGCACGGCATACTGCTTCCTTCGCCGCGCCGGACATCATTCCCGCTGCGGTAACCGGGCGATCACTCGTCCAGCGACCAGTTCCCCCGATCCGCATCGATGCCCTCGCCCCCGGGGCGCCCGTCGGCGCCAAGGGTGTAAATGTCGATCTCGCCGTGCTGACCCGGGTTCAGATATTGATAGACGTTGTCCCAGGGGTCCTTCGGCAGCCGGTCCAGATAGCCGCCCGCCCGCCAGTTCTTGATGTTCGGATCGTTGGGGCGCTCGACCAGCGCGGCGAGGCCCTGCTCGGTGGTGGGGTAGCGGAAGTTGTCCA
>CAYQZN010000108.1:0-8861 GCA_964421805.1 uncultured Woeseiaceae bacterium | reverse complement strand
AATCCGGCGTGGAAGTGGAATACCTGGAGACCGGCGCCGAAGACCTGGCGGCCGAACGGCCGGAAGCCTACGAGGTGGTCACCTGCCTGGAGATGCTCGAACACGTACCGGAACCCGCCAGTGTCATCGCCGCTTGCAGCCGCCTGGTGCGTCCGGGCGGCGACGTATTCTTCTCCACCATCAACCGCACCGCGAAAGCCTTCGCGCTCGCCATCGTCGGCGCCGAGTACGTGCTGCGCCTGCTGCCGCGCGGCACCCACGAATACGAGAAGCTCATCCGTCCCTCGGAACTGGAGGCGTGGGCGCGGCAGGCGGACCTGCGCCTGGAGGAACTGACCGGCGTGCGCTACAACCCGCTGACGCGCCATTTCAGCCTCACCAGCGACGTGGACGTCAACTACATCGCCCACTTCCGCAGGCGGGGCACCGGCGGATGACGGCAGCGAGGCCTTTCGCCGGCTGGCTGTTCGACCTGGACGGCACGCTCATCGACACCGCGCCGGACATGACGGATACCCTGGCGGAGCTCTGCCGGGCTTACGGCATCCGCCCGCCCGAATACCGCCTCGCACGCGCAAATATCACCAACGGGGCCGCCGGTCTGATCCGTCTCGCCTTCCCGGATCGGGACGAAGAGGCGCGCCGCGCCCTGTACGAGGAGTACCTGCAGCGCTACGCCGACCGCGTCCACCGCAGCTCGCGCCTGTTCGAGGGCATGGAGGAGGTGCTCGCCGCCATCGAGGCCGTCGGCCTGCCCTGGGGTATCGTCACGAACAAGCCCCAGGGCCTCACGGACGCGCTGCTGGAGGGGCTCGGACTCAATGCTCGGTCCCGGGTCACAGTCGGCGGCGACGCGCTGCCGCAGCGCAAACCGCATCCGGCGCCGCTCCTGCATGCGGCGGAGGCACTTGCCGTGGCAGCGGCCGACTGTGTCTACGTGGGCGACAACCTGCGCGATGTGGAGGCCGGACGCGCGGCCGGGATGCGCACGATCGCCGCCGCTTACGGCTATCTGCTGCCCGAAGACGATGCGCGGGGCTGGCAGGCCGACCTGATCATCGAGCATCCCGTGGCCCTGCTGCCGATCCTGGAGGAAGCGCGCGGGTGAGCGACTGGCTGCACGTCCCGGTTCCCGCGTGGATGGCCGGCGTCGCTTCTGCAGTCTCGCTGGCTCTCGGGCTGCTCCTGCTGTGGCTGTTCGTCCGCGGGCGCATCGCCCGGCTGGCCGCCGATCGCGACGACGCCGCGCGCCGGGTAAAGGATCAGGAAACGCTGCGTTCGGAACGGGAAGCGGCGTTCGAGCTCGCCGCCAGCCGGCTCCAGCAGTCCTTCGGCGACGTGGCCCACCGCAGCCTGCGGGTGAACAGTGAGGCGTTCCTGCGCCTGGCAAGACAGAATCTCGGCGCCCAGCAGCAGCAGGCCACGCACGCGCTGTCGGAACGGGAGAAGGCCGTCGAGAATCTGGTGAAGCCCATCCGCGAGGCACTGGAGAAGACGGAGCGCCAGATCGGGGAACTGGAGAAGGCCCGATCGGAGGCTTACGGCAGTATCACGGCCCAGCTCGAGGCCATGCAGGCCAGCCAGCAGGCGCTGCAGGCCGAGACCGGCAATCTGGTGAAGGCCCTGCGCCGACCTGAGGTCCGCGGCCAGTGGGGCGAGATCACGCTGCGCCGCCTCGTCGAGTTGGCGGGCATGGTCGAGCACTGTGATTTCGTCGAGCAGGAGACGGGCGGCGGCGCCGGCGAGCGAATCCGCCCGGATATGATCATCCGCATGCCGGACGAGCGGGAGCTCGTCGTGGACGTGAAGACCCCGCTGGACGCCTACCTGGAGGCGGTGGAGGCCACCGACGACCAGCTCCGCACGGCCGCCCTCGCCCGCCACGAGCGCAAGGTGCGCGAACGCATCCGGGAGCTGGCGAGCAAGCATTACTGGTCCCAGTTTCCGCGCAGCCCGGAGTTCGTGATCCTGTTCATCCCGGGCGATCAGTTCCTCTCGGCGGCGATGAATCAGAATCCGGACCTGCTGGACGAGGCCCTGCGACAGAAGATCATCCTGGCCACGCCCACCAGCTTCGTCGCGCTGCTGAAGGCCGTCGCCTACGGCTGGCGCCAGCTCGCGCTCGCCGAAAACGCGGAGGAGATCCGCGGACTGGCCGTCGAGCTCTACGATCGACTGGCCACTTTCGGCAGCCACCTGAACCGGATCGGACGCCAGCTCTCCGGCAGCGTCAACGCGTTCAACGCGGCCGTCGGCTCGCTGGAGCGCAGTGTGCTGCCCGGCGCCCGCAAGTTCAGGGAACTCGGCGTGCAGACCCGCAAGACCCTGGATACCCTCGAGCCCGTGGAAGAGATCACGCGCGTGGCGGGGACGGCAGCCGAGTCGGCCTTCGAGCCGCCCGCCGAATCGGCTACTGAATGGCGCCCTGAATCGGGCGCCGGCTCGACCGAGGCGTCCGGCGATGAAGGCGACGGCGCGGCAGACCACACGGACGAACAGACGCGCTCCTGACGCCGTGGCCGACACACCCGAGAACTGGATGCAGCTCCCGGCCGGTTCCGACGAGGAACTGGTGGCCAACTTCCTGCAAGGCGACCCGGAACGCCGTTTCCGGCTGCTGTGCGCGCTACGCGACACGATCCTCGCCGCCACGGCCCAGAGCCGGGACCCGGCGATCGGTGCCGTCAAACTGGACTGGTGGCGACAGGAGATCGCGCGGCTGATCGCCGGCGAGCCCCGTCATCCGCTGACCAGCGGACTGGCGCCGCTACTGTCTCCGGATACGCCGTTCCTGCCCTGGCTGGAAGAACTCGTCATCTGTGCCGAATCTCTGGGCCGCCGCGAGGCGCCGGAGTCCGTCGACCAGCTGCGGATGTATTGCTTCCGACGGGAGGGCGCCGTGCTGACGCTCGCGGCCGCGCCGCAGGGCGATGAGAGCCACGACGGACCCCGCCGCACCGCTGCGCGGCATGCCGGCATCGCGTGGGGCCTGGCGAAGACCACGGCCGCGCTGGCATGCGGACGGCAGCTCTTCCTGCTGCCCCGGGACGTCACGGCGGATGCCGGACTGGACGGCGTCCCCCCCGGCAGGTGGAAGGAGCAGGACGCATTCCGTCGCGCGCTCGAACGGCTGGCGGACGCGGGGCTTCAGGAACTCGCGCGGGCCGGGCCGGAAATCCGCAGCGCCAGCGCCGTCACCGCCGTGGTGGCCGCCGTCAGCGAGACCCATCTGACCGCGCGGCGCCGCGACGGGGCCCGCGGCTCGGCCCATCCGTTACAATCGCTGTGGCGCGCGTGGCGCGCCGCCCGGCGCCAGGCGCGCGCCACCCCCGATCAGGAGCAGCCGTGACCTTCGATCCCCGCACCTACACTCCCAGCGAGAACCTGCTGGCCGACCGCGTCATCCTCGTCACGGGCGCCGGCGACGGCATCGGCCGGGCCGCGGCCAAGCGCTTCGCCGAACTGGGCGCGCGCGTGATCCTGCTCGGCCGCACTGTGAGCAAGCTGGAGTCGGTCTACGACGAGATCATCGATGCGGGGCACCTGCGCCCCTCCATCGCGCCGATGGACTTCGAGAAGGCCGACGGCGAGGCCTACACGAGCCTGGCGGACAGCATCGCCGACGAGTTCGGCCGGCTGGACGGCCTGCTGCACAACGCCGGCATCCTGGGCGAACTCGCGCCCATCGAGCACTACGACGTCACGCTTTGGCAACGCGTTCTCCACGTCAACCTGACGGCGGAGTTCGTCCTGACCAAGGTCTGCCTGCCGCTGCTGCGGCAATCCGAAGACGCCTCGGTCGTCTTCACCTCCAGCGGCGTGGGCCGGCAGGGCCGGGCCTACTGGGGCGCCTATGCCGTCTCCAAATTCGGTGTCGAATGCCTGTCCCAGGTGCTCGCCCAGGAGACCGGGAAGGCGGGCATCCGGGTCAATTGCGTAAACCCGGGTGCCACCCGCACGGACATGCGGCTGAAAGCCTATCCGGCGGAGGACAGGGACAAGCTGGCCACGCCGGAGGAGGTACTGACCCCCCACATCTACCTGCTCGGCCCGGACAGCCGCGGTGTCACCGGCGGGTCTTTCGACGCCCAGTAGACTTGCCAGCGGATCGGCCGGCCGGCCGGTCCGTCTTCGACCCGGTCTTTGGACGGCGCCGATTAGCGCCCTGGCCGGCATCGCCGGCATCGCCCCGACTCTCTCCGGCGGGCTCCAGACCTGCCGCCGCATACAGGGCCCGAGCCTCGGCCGCCGTGAGGGGGCGGTGCTGGCCCCGGCGCAGCCCTCGCGGGAGACGTATCGGACCGTAGCCGATGCGGATGAGCCGGCTGACCTCCACACCCACCGCTTCCCAGAGCCGGCGCACCTCCCGGTTGCGGCCCTCCCGCAGCGTGACCTCATACCACTGATTGACGCCCTCGCCGCCTTTCTCGGAGACGCTGCCGAAAACGGCCGGGCCGTCCTCCAGTTCGATGCCGTCGGTCAGTCTCGCCAGGGCCTCCGCCGATGGCGTGCCCCGCACGCGCACCGCGTAGCGCCGCTCGATGCTGCTGGATGGATGCATGAGCGCATTGGCGAGCGCGCCGTCGGTGGTGAAGATCAGCAGACCGCTGGTGGCCACGTCCAGGCGGCCGACGCTCACCCACCGCCCGCGGTGCAGCCGAGGCAGCGCATCGAACACGGTGGCATGCCCCGACTCGCTGCTCCGTGAGCAGACCTCGCCCTGAGGCTTGTGATAGATCAGATGCCGGTGGGAACCGGCTTCGGGCCGACTCACGCCCAGCGGGCGCCCGTCGAGGGTAATCCGCTCGTCGCCGGTGACGGTATCGCCGAGTACCGCCGTGCGGCCGTCGATTGCGAGCCGCCCGTCGCTGATCCAGCGTTCGATCTCGCGGCGCGAACCGTGGCCGGCGGCCGCCAGCACCTTTTGCAAGCGCTCAGCCACAGTGGCGCGTATCAGCTCGAGGGCGGCGCGCCCGCGCGGGCGCGTTCTTCCTCCCCGGCCTCCTCGCTCTCCGCGCTCTCCTGGCTCGCTTCCGCCTCGGCGACTTCGTCCGCTGCGGCGGGTTCATCCTCGTCCTCGTATACGCTCTCGCCGTCGTCGAACCCCGCCTCGTCGGCGGCGGCCTCCGCTTCACCGCCGCCCTCTGCGTCCGGGCCCTCGCCGCCATCTGCGGCCCGCAGGGCGGTGACGTTGGCCGGCACCGCTGCGCTCTCTTCACCGGTGGCGAATTCCAGCTGCGCGTTCAGGCCCTCGATATCCTGCAGCTCGGCCAGCGGCGGCAGATCGTCCAGCCGCTTCAGGCCGAAATAGTCCAGGAAGCCTTTCGTGGTGCCGAACATCTCGGGCTTGCCCGGGACGTCGCGGTGACCGAGCACGCGGATCCACTCCCGATCCAGCAGCGTGCGGATGATGTTGGGGCTGACGGTGACGCCGCGCACGTCCTCGATCTCGCCGCGGGTGATGGGCTGGCGGTAGGCGATCAGCGCCATCGTCTCGAAAAGCGCGCGGGAATATCGCGGTGGACGCTCCTCCCACAGCGGCTGCAGCATCGCCGTCATCGACGGGCGCACCTGCACCCGGTAACCCGACGCCACCTCGGCCAGCATGATGCCCCGGCCTTCGTAGTCGGCCTCCAGTTCGTCGAGAGCCGCCCGGATATCCTTGCGCTCCGGACGCGAGTTCTCGTCGAACAGCGACATTATCTGCTCTATCGACAGGGGCTCGGCCGAGGCGAGCAGAGCCGCCTCGAGAATATATTTGATGCTCGTCTCATCCATAGGTCACTTCACCGGGAATGCTCAGGACGTGGCGCTCTCGTCCGACGCCGTCGCCTCCCCTTCGTCATTCACAACGCGCACATTCGAGGCCGCCCGCACGTGCAGGGGGGCGAAGTCCTCGGACTGCACCACCTCGATGAGCGACTCCCTCAGCAGTTCGAGCACCGCGATGAACGTCACCGCAACGCCCATGCGGCCCTCCTCCACGTCGAACAGCTTGTCGAACTGGGTGAATTGCGCGCCCCGGATCCGCGTGAGGATCTCCGACATGCGCTGCCGCACCGACAACGGCTCGCGCTGGACGTGGAGATTGGTGAACATCTCCGCGCGGGCCAGCACCTGCTGGAGTGCCACCATCAGCTCCTTGAGCGTCACGTCCGGCAGCTTTGTCACCACCTGACGCTCCGGCGCCTCTGCCTGCACCACGTGGACGTCACGCTCCAGGCGCGGCAGCTCCTCGAGGTTCTCCGCCGCCTTCTTGAAGCGCTCGTATTCCTGCAGCCTGCGGACCAGTTCCGCCCGCGGGTCGTGTTCCTCGTCCTCCTCCACCACCGGCCGCGGCAACAGCATCCTCGATTTGATCTCCGCCAGCATGGCGGCCATCACCAGATACTCACCGGCCAGCTCCAGCTGCAGCTCCTTCATCAGTTCGATGTACTCGACGTACTGACGGGTGATCTCGGCGATGGGGATGTCCAGAATGTCGAGATTCTGTCGCCGGATCAGGTAGAGCAGCAGATCCAGCGGTCCCTCGAATGCCTCCAGGAACACCTGCAGCGCATAGGGCGGGATATAGAGATCCTGAGGCAGTTCGGTGACCGGCTCACCGTCCACGATGGCGAACGGCATCTCGGCCTGGGATGGCCGCAGATCCTCGGGCACCGCCCTGGGCGCTCCCTGGTCGCTCACCACCCGGAGGACCGGCTGCTTTTTCTCTGATTCGGACACAGGGTGATTCTAACGTAATCCCGGCGGGCCCGCGGCCCCCTCATTCGAACGTGCTGACGTCGCCGATGCCGCGCCGCAGGATGTGCACCGTGCCCTCCGTCAGGTCCAGCACGCTCGAGGGCTCCATCCCGCCCGAGCCGCCGTCGACCACGGCATCCACCTGATTGCCAAGGCGCCCGGCGATCTCCACCGGATCGGTCATGGGGACGTCGTCGCCGGGCAGGAGCAGCGTCGAACTCATCATCGGCTCGCCCAGCGCTTCCAGCAGCGCCTGGCTGATGGGGTGATCGGGCACACGGATGCCGATGGTCTTCTTCCGCGGGTTCTTCAGCCGATTGGGCACTTCACGGGTGGCCTTCAGAATGAACGTATAGGGCCCCGGCGTGAAATGCTTCAGCAGCCGGTAAGCCCAGTTGTCCACCCGGGCGTAGGTGGCGATCTCCGACAGATCGCGGACCACCAGCGAGAAATCATGCAGCTTGTCCGCCTGGCGCAGCAGCCTGATGCGATCCAGCGCCTTCTTGTTGCCGATCTGGCAGCCGAACGCATAGCTCGAGTCGGTGGGATATACCAGCAGGCCGCCGCTGCGGATTATGTCGACCGCCTGGTCGACATAGCGCTTCTGCGGGTTCTCCGGATGGATTGTGATGATCTGCGACACGCCCGGCATTCTACCGGCACGCAGATGCAATTCCGACTGCGGTAAACCGTTGCGTTGGGGCTGCGCCGGCGTGTGCGCTATCATTCGCGGATCACGGTACTCACCGCAGAACAGACTCCCAGCGCATGCAATTAATACTAGACTATCTGCCGGTGGTCGCATTTTTCGTGGCCTACAAACAGGCCGACATCTACACCGCGACCATCGTCCTCATGGCCACCATGCCGCTGGTGCCGCTCGCCCACTGGATATTCACCCGGCAGGTCGGGCGCATCTACCTGATCTCGACCGCACTGGTGCTCGTGCTGGGGGGCGTCACGCTCGCGCTGCGCAACAGCCTGTTCCTGATCTGGAAGCCCACTCTGCTGAACTGGGCCATGGCCGCGGTATGCCTGGGCAGTCTCTACATCGGCGAGAAACCTCTCATACAGCGGCTGCTGCAGTCGGCCGTGGAACTTTCTAAGGCCCAGTGGCGTCAACTGACCGTAATCTGGGGGATATTCTTCGCCGTAGCAGGCGCGGCGAACATCTTCGTCGCCTACCGTTTCGGCGAGAGCGCCTGGGTCAACTTCAAGCTCTTCGGGCTGCTGGGCATGACCCTCGCCTTCATGGTAATCCAGGGCATCTGGCTGGCCATCATGGTCTCCAGGAACGAGCGTGAATCCACCAGCGGAGCCGAATAACGATGTGGTATGCCATCATCAGTGAAGACGTGCCGGAGAGCCGGTCTCTGCGGTCCGGCGCGAGAGCCAGACATCTCGAGCGGCTGCGCACGCTCCGCGACGAGGGCCGCTTACTGGTGGCCGGACCGCACCCGGCCATCGATAACGAGGATCCGGCCGAGGCCGGTTTTACGGGCAGCCTCGTGATCGCCGAATTCGCCTCCCTGGAGGATGCGAGGGCCTGGGCCGACGACGACCCTTACGTGGAAGCCGGCGTCTACCAGCGCGTGGTGGTGAAACCGTTCAACAAGGTCCTGCCGTGACAGACCGTCAGGCAGAACTGGAACAACGGCTCCGGGATGCGCTGCAACCCGAGGACCTCCAGATCAGGGATCAGAGCCATCTGCACGCCGGTCATGCGGGCGCGCGGGACGGCCGCAGCCACTTCGCGGTGCGGCTCACGGCCAGCGCCTTCGAGGGGCTGCCGCGCATCCAGCGGCACCGACTCGTCTACGAGGCCGCCGGAGACATGATGGACACCGATATCCACGCACTCAGTATTTCCGCCCTCGCTCCCGACGAGTCCCGCCGGGATTGAGAGCAAGATTCGACCACGGAAACAGAGGACCAACTATGACGAGTACGTATCTGCGCCAGCGAGGCGCCGGCAAGGCTCTACTGCTTGCCACCACAGTGCTGCTTAGCACGGCAGCCTGCGCACAGTCCGACACCGGGACGACAGCCGACCCCGAGGTGGAGGCCAAGGTGCTCGAACTCTACATGCAGAATCGCATGCGGGGCGCCCAGGGCGA